>JAUYEP010000221.1 GCA_030689765.1 Methylovulum sp. | reverse complement strand
ATTTGATGACAATATGGATGCAAACATCTTGGACATTATGGAAACTAATTTTGATTTGCCTTTAATTTTAGGAGCAAAGCACGAGGTCAGGTCTTTCATTGTGCATTAGGTGTTGGTCTTGTTTACTCTCCAGCCTAACATGGCGCTCAAAGGGACGTGCCGTTTCATGGCGGTTTTGTAGTTTCGTTTTTTATCAAGCCTTGGGGCTTCGTTCACCGTCCGTGGGCGGCGCGCCCCTTAGCTTTGCGTTAGGCTTATTAACCATAACTACCCTAGCTATATGAGTATTTGCTATCATACAGCACACATCTTACTAGGCTTACCATCATAAAAAATCATGAGAACTTTAACCAAAGAAATGCAAGCTGCCATTACACCTGCAATGGCTTTAGACTTATTAAAAGAAGGCAATAAACGGTTTGTAAATAACCTTAAAGTAAACCGTAACCTGTTGCAACAGGCCAATGAAACATCCGACGGGCAACATCCGTTTGCGGTTATTTTAAGTTGCATAGATTCCCGTACCTCCGTTGAGTTGATTTTCGACCAGGGTTTGGGTGATGTGTTTAGTGTGCGTATTGCTGGTAATGTTATCAATGAAGATATTTTAGGCAGTATGGAGTTTGGCTGCAAAGTGGCCGGATCTAAAATAATAGTGGTTTTAGGGCATACCAAATGTGGTGCAGTAAAAGGTGCTTGCGACCACATAGAAATGGGCAACCTGACAGCCCTATTGAGCAAAATACAGCCTGCGGTTTATGATGAAAAAACCGTGACAGAAAATCGCAATTCAAACAACGATGACTTTGTGGAAAAAGTAGCTGCCATTAATGTAAAAAGAGCAGTACATGCCATTATGGAACGTAGTCCTATTTTGAAAGAAATGATCGAAACGGGTGCTATTGGAATTGTTGGCGGCAATCATAATATTACGACAGGTGAAGTCAGTTTTTATGATGATGTACTCGGCGTGAACACCGATGCAGAAGTAGCCGGATAATCGTTAGTGATTTGATTCAAGGATTAGAAATATGAAAAATTCTTTACCGTTACATAGCAACAGGGATGAATCACCCGGTTTTTTGCGTGGCGCCCTCATGTGGCGGGGTTCAGTTACGCCACGTATTCTTCCCAGTCTGCTGTTAATGACTTGTTACTGTTTGGTGATAGTTGCCTTGGATCAATACTGGCGACCCTTGCCGCATTTTGCTGTGACTCCGTTTGAATATACCGGCGTGGTACTTGGTTTGGTGCTGGTGTTTCGAACCAATACCGGTCACGAACGCTGGTGGGAGGCTCGAAAATTATGGGGTGGCATTGTTAACCAAAGCAGAAACATGGTCATTGAAGCTTTAAGTTACGGTGAGGTTTTGAATATCGGCCCTCAAGAGAGTCTGTGGCGTAAAGAAATGGTGAAGTGGACGGTGGCATTTTCTTTTGCCGCTAGAGAATCCTTACGCAATGGCAAAAACTTCGATGATTTAACCGATTTACTGGGTGAACAGGAGCTTGAGGCACTGAAATCTGCTGTCCATAAGCCGCTGTTTGTTGCCGGCAAAATAGCGGCATTAGTGCAACAGGCACGGCTTAGCCAGCATATCGATGGCTTCATTTTTGGAAAGCTGGAAGGGCAACGGATTTTGCTGATTGATCACATTGGCGCTTGTGAAAGAATCCTAAAAACGCCTATGCCATTGGTTTATGCCATCAAAGCCAGGCGGTTTATTTTGATTTTCTTATTATTGCTGCCGTTTTCATTAATAGAAAACTTGGGGTTCAGTGCGGTATTCATTTATTTTCTAGTGGCTTATCCCTTGTTGTCTTTGGATAGAATTGGTATTGAGCTACAAAATCCATTTGCCACCCAAAATTTAAGCCACTTACCCTTACACACTATTTGCGACAGTATAAAACTTCATTGTCTGGCAATGCTGGAACAGACGCAACAACATTAACATGTAGCCCGTAAATTGGCTTCGCCGATAGGCAAGTTACCTTATGTTAGTTTTGTTTGGTGGTAGTTTGGCTTTGGCGGTGTTGCCGGGCCTAACAAGTCAGTCAAAGGGACGCGCCGCCCGGTGGCGGTTTTGAAGTTCGGTTTTTTATCAAGGTTCGGCGGCTTCGCTTAAGCTCAGTGAGCGGCGCGCCCCTTACCGTAACGTTACCGTGAAAGCTCCCCGCACAACAGCCAAACGCAACCCTACCGCTTTATGCGGCATAATAAAATCAATAAGTTAGAATCAGGCTAAGGCAGTTTTTGCAGTTGGCAACTTGCCGATTTTTTTAAGCGCCTTGATCCAACGTGGGGCATTCTTTTTAGCGGACATAGCCTCGTAATCGACCCCGGGATCACAATAGGGCTGACGCCGCGATAACATAAAATAAATAACTGATGTTACGCAGCCCCATCCCAAAAAGCGTATCATTTCAGGATGGATAAAGAAAAAACAGAACTCTACACAGACTACCTGATTTGCAACCAAGGCTTGGCGACGGCGAC
>JAUYEP010000220.1 GCA_030689765.1 Methylovulum sp. | reverse complement strand
ATTTGATGACAATATGGATGCAAACATCTTGGACATTATGGAAACTAATTTTGATTTGCCTTTAATTTTAGGAGCAAAGCACGAGGTCAGGTCTTTCATTGTGCATTAGGTGTTGGTCTTGTTTACTCTCCAGCCTAACATTGCGCTCAACCGGAGCGCGGTTACAATGTGGTTTTATTTTTCAGCTTTCCGTGCCGCGCCCGGTTAGCTCTACGTTAGGCAATTATGAGTCCAACAGTATTTCGTGAACGAGGTTATCGGTTCTACTTCTTTTCTCGCGAAGAATCGCGAATGCACGTTCATGTCTATCACTCTGATGGTGAAGCAAAGTTTTGGCTTAAACCCACTATCG
The DNA here is from genome assembly GCA_030689765.1 of Methylovulum sp. GTDB lineage: Bacteria > Pseudomonadota > Gammaproteobacteria > Methylococcales > Methylomonadaceae > Methylovulum. The sequence continues at coordinate 897 of JAUYEP010000220.1, read as the reverse complement.
AACTCGCACAAAACTTCGGGTTATCTTCGCAAGAACTGAGAGAAGCTGAAGGTTTGGTTAGGTCACATGAACAGGAGATTCAGGATGCTTGGTACAAACATTTCCCAAGTTGAGGTCTTAGGGCTTTCAAAACATGGCTTTTGGCTTCTTCTCGATGAAGAAGATGAACTATTTGTCTCGTTTTCTGAGTTTCCTTGGTTCCATAAGGCATCAGTAGAACAGTTGTTTCACGTTGATCGCCCGCAACCACACCATTTATATTGGCCTGAACTGGACATTGACTTGCATGTTGATTCAATCCGCCATCCAGAGCAATTTCCTTTGGTTTCACAGGTTATGGGTTACTAACAGTTTTTTGAGGTAAACCCAAGCTGTTTTGGGTTGGTGGTTGTGCTTTGGCGGGTACTGCCGAGCCTAACAAGTCAGTCAAAGGGACGCGCCGCCCGTTGGCGGTTTTGAAGGTTTGGTTTTTTTCAAGGTTCGGCGGCTTCGTTTCGCTTTCGTTAGCGGCGCGCCCCTTACCGTAACGTTAGGCTTTCTGGGGTGGAGGTTGTTGGCTTTGGTTTGCCTTCGTGGGCTTCGGTGGTTGCGGGCATCGGCAAGCTGGGTGGTGTCTGCACAGTCGGATGCGTTTGCGTCATGCGCGGTGTGGCTTTGGGGCTTCGTCCGTCGCTGGTGTCCGCGCATGACGCAAGCCACGAACTCGGTGTTTGATTGGTGTCCGGTGCATAGTCCAGCTTTTTTGTCCGCTTCGGTTTAGGCTTCGGTGGATTTTCCTGCCTAAAATGTCGGTCAAAGGGACGCGCCGCCCGTTGGCGGTTTTGAAGGTTTGGTTTTTATCAAAGGTAAGCGGCTTCATGTAGGCTCGTCAGGCGGCGCGCCCCTTACCTCTACGTT
>JAUYEP010000068.1 GCA_030689765.1 Methylovulum sp. | reverse complement strand
GGTAAGGCATTCACCGCTTGGGCCGCTGAATGCTTCCGGATCATCTGGGCGGTCGTGCTTCGCCCTCAGGGTACTTCAGGATTTAAATTGTTGCCCCGCCGCTGGGTTGTGGAACGGACCTTTGCCTGGCTTTATCGTTATCGCCGTTTTAGCAAGGATTACGAAGTCTGTACCGACTCTAGCAAGGCTTTTATCCACATCGCTATGATTAACTTAATGGTAAACAGGCTGGCTCGGGCTTAACCTGGGACCTTTTGAGACACGCACTGAGCTTTACGTTAGGCTGTTCGGGGTGAAAACTGTTGGTTTCGGTTTGTCTTCGTGAGCTTCAACGCGGTAAGGTGTAATCGTAGGGCGGATTAGCGACAGCGTAATCCGCCGAATGATGCCACATGCGGCGCAATACGCTATCGCTATTGCGCCCTACAGTGCTACGTGTTCGTAAGCAGCGCTCGGAATCTGGGTTACAGCGCCACCAAGACAGCCATGCACAGCATGACCCAGACGATGCGGTACATGCTGCGCAACACCAATGTGCGCGTGTTGGAGATCATTCCTGGGCCGGTCGATACTGATATGTCGAGGCACTATAACGGCCCCAAAACCGATCCCCAAAAGGCGGGCGACATCATCTGGCGAGCACTGCTCGGCCGAGAGGACGATGTGGTCATTGGGCTCTCGGGCTTTGCGCGGCTTACGGCACGTCTTGCGCCGCGCTTCGTGTTCAAGCAAGTGAATGACGGTGAGTTCAAAGTGGCGGGAAAAGTTGCGGCGGGACACTAGCGAGTAGCCCGCATGAAGCTTTGCGTAATGCGGGATTTCCCGTATTCCATTGCATTCCATACGGGCTACTTGCTGATCCATTTCAAACAAGGCCTGAAGCAAGAGCAAGAGGCCATTGAGCCTGCCAATAAAGCCGCTCGCCCATGCCAGGAAAAACACCCGTCGCGGACTCCGGGGCGTGGAATCGTGACGCTTTTGGGTGAAAAGCTCTCACAACTTTGGTTGTGAGCATCCACTGGATAAGAGGTATTCAAAATCTTTTGCTTAAGCCTTTAACCCCTGATGTGGCGGCGGTTATTAATGCCAGTCAGTAATCATGCCGAACGGTATTGGTATCTGACCCCCGATTATCCAACTATCTAAGGATTCGGTAAAAAATAACGTTCCGATACAGGAACCCAGTAGGGACGAATTCATTCGCCCTAGGCGATTAAAATCGCCCCTACAAAAAGGTACCCGTCAAAATTCAAGGAAGTTATTTTTAGCTAAATCCTAAACATCCTTCTGCTGTTTCGCGTAGGCCTCAATAATTGCCAGGATCATGGGACCAAAACGCTCTTTCAACTCACAGCGTGTTGAGTTGATAAGCTCGACACCCTTGCGTTCGCTGCGGATCAGCCCTGCCTCGCGCAAGATACGAAAGTGCTGGGATAAGGTCGATTTTGGCAACACCCGCTTTTGGATAGTTAAAAAGGTTGAGCAGTTCTTGGCGCATTCCGCAGTGGCCAAATCGGCGTAGATTTCTATCCGCACAGGGTCGGAAAAAGCATGCAGGATGCCTTCGACGGTGATTTCTTCTATGTTCGGGTGATAAGGTGTTCTCATGATCAATATCATAGCACAGCTTGACTTTATTGTTCATTAGTTCTAATATCCCGAACTAATGAATTATTGAATTCATTCTATCAACATGCCCATTAATTTACAGGAACTATTTTATGAACAAGCTTTCAGGAAAAATCGCCGTTGTCACGGGCGGCAACAGCGGTATTGGATTGGCAACAGCCAAATTATTTGCAAAAGAGGGCGCTACCGTCATTATCACCGGGCGCCGGCAAACGGAATTGGATGCTGCCGTGGCCGAAATCGGCGGTAACGCTATCGGCGTCCAAGGCGACGTATCAAAATTGGCCGACCTTGATAAACTTTACGGCGAGGTTAAAACCAAATTTGGGCGGATTGACATTGTATTTGCCAATGCTGGCATCGCTGAATTAGCACCGATTGGCATGGTGACGGAAGAACATTTCGACAAAGTCTTTGGCATTAACGTCAAAGGCTTGCTGTTTACTGTGCAGAAAGCCTTGCCGTTGCTGGTAGATGGCAGTTCGATTATTCTTAACTCATCAGTTGCAAACACAGCAGGTCTTGAAGGCTTTGGCGTGTATTCTGCGACCAAAGCCGCCGTCCGTTCTTTCGCCCGCACTTGGACAGCGGAATTAAAAGCACGCAAAATCCGCGTCAATGTGGTCAGCCCCGGTCTGATTGAAACCCCGATTTTTGCCACAATGGGCTTGTCGGAAGCGCAAATTGATGAGTTCGGCACCAACATAACCACGCAAGTGCCTTTGGGACGTTTCGGTCAGCCCGAAGAAGTCGCACAAGCTGTGCTGTTCTTAGCTTCTTCCGATAGCAGCTATGTGGCTGGTGTGGATTTATACGTTGATGGTGGCATGGTGGCCGTTTAAAAAACACGTTTATCGGCTTCCCGTTCTAAGCGGGAAGCAGGTTTTACCGCGTAAAAAATAAATCAAACACCATTAATAGGAGAAAAAAATGTCATTAACCCTGTACCCAGCCTCAATCCCTGTTTTTGTCCGTATGTTGGGCAATTTATCGACGATACTTGACAAAGCCGCCGCCCATGCCGAAGCCAAGAAAATCGATCCGTCAATTTTTATCAACGCACGGCTAGCCCCCGATATGTATCCATTAAGCCGACAAGTGCAAATTGCCACCGACACGGTGAAAGGCTGTGCGGCACGGCTTGCTGGAATTGAAGTACCCCGCTATGAAGATAACGAAACCACCTTTCCGCAGTTGCAGGCACGCATTGCCAAAACCCTGACGTTTATCCAAAGCGTCACTGCTGAGCAAATTGACGGCAGCGAAGAACGCGAAATTACCTTAAAGTTCGGCAGTACAGAACTCCATTTCTTAGGGCAGCCGTATTTGTTGAATTTTGTTTATCCCAATTTTCATTTTCATCTCACCACGACTTACGCCATTCTGCGCCATAATGGCGTGGCGTTAGGGAAAATGGATTACGTTGGTACTTACTAAACGGTTGCTTGAGTAAGTACTCAAGCAACATTAATTTAACTTTCTGTAGCGAGTAGCCCGCATGAAGCTTTGCGTAATGCCGGATTTCCCGTATTCCATTGCATTCCACACGGGCTACTTGCTATAACTCTGAGGAAACACACCATGGACTTAATCGAAAAATTGAACTGGCGTTATGCAACAAAAAAGATGTCCCCGCA
>JAUYEP010000066.1 GCA_030689765.1 Methylovulum sp. | reverse complement strand
CTGAGCTTGCTCTGGCTGTTGCATAGTTCCCACGCGCCGGCGTGGGAACGCTACTTTTGACCTAGATTCCGGCCAACCCTTGCTACGCTCCCTGCCGGAATGACGTGCTATAAACTTGTGTAATACCTATGCACAAAAAGGTAGGGTCAAGGTTTCAAGTCGATTAACTTATTTCGTGTAAGTTCCTTAGTGCCGGAATAAGTCATTGGCATACTAACAAACAGAAAAACTTATGCAATATTTATAGGTTATATTTTATTCTACTGTTTAATATGGTTTTTCTGTTATCCTTTGCCCATTTAACGGATTAACATGAGGACGTTATGACAGAGAAAGTCGGCTCACGACAACAGCAAATTTTACAATTATTACTTGAAAACAAACCTGGACTCAGCATCGACGAGATTGCGGCGGTATTGGGCATCTCGCGTAATGCCGTACAACAACATTTTACTGCGCTGGAAAGGGATGGTTATATACAAACCGGCGGACTCAATAAAACAGCAGGTCGTCCAGTTCGAGCCTACATATTGACAGAAGCGGGTATTAACAGCTTTCCCAAGCAATACGCGTGGTTTTCCGAATTGATCCTCAGCAATCTGAAAGAAGAAATGGGTTCAGAAGCGTTTCAACGCTATTTGCATAAACTGGGTGAATCGCTGTCACAAACGCTTTTGCCCCAGTTTGAAGGTAAACCCACCGGCGAACGTATTGATGAATTGCTGAAGGTCATGGCGCAATTGGGCTTTCATGCCAAGGCGGTGGCAGACAACGGTGACCACCGCATTGAAGCCTGTAACTGCATTTATCATGACCTGGCTCAAAAGCATGAAGAAATTTGTGAATTCGACAGGACATTAATTTCATCCTTACTGGATAAAAAAATTGATCATGTCGAATGTATGGCAACCGGCGGCGCTGTTTGCCGGTTTAAGATACTCAACTAAAAAGCCGCCATGATTGAACCCGTCGCGTTAAAAGATTTCTTTATCACATTTTTCTCAGCCGCTTTAATCATTATGGCTGGGGCAAGTTACGCGCTGCTGTTTGCCTGGTCGAAAGTCAATCCGAAAACATCTATTAAGCTGGCGGCTTACAGCGCTTATCTGGTATTGGCAGCGTCAGTTGCAGAGCTGACACAAACCGCCCATTTTTCAGGTTACTGGCTGATTATTTCTATTATGATGCTAATTGGTTACTTTTTTGCACCAATCGGCATCTGGCATCTCTGCGTCAAAACCCATACCGATCACGATTTAACAACAACCGAGGAGGATAAGCTATGAACGAAACACCCTTATGGGCTTCGGAATCATTCTGGAAAAAAACGGCAATCTGGGTAACCGCCGGATCATTTATTATTTTAGTCGTTTTAACCTTTGATTCATTAAGCCAGACCAGTGCGGGCAGCAAGCGTGTTCCCGCATACAGCGTTATAAATAAAAAAATCGATTATCAATACAAAGATGACCTGCATAAATCTGTGCCTGTCATCGGTGACACCGAGCTGCTATTCGGCAAAGAATTTACCGAAATGGAAGCGGAGCAATTGGTCATGCTGGGCAAAAAAACCACGCAAGCCAAAAACTGTATGAATTGCCATACGCTGTTGGGTAACGGTGCGTATTATGCCCCTGATCTGACTAAAGCGTGGCTTGATAAGGGCTGGGTTTCCAAAGAAATGCGCGAAGATTTGATGGTGCAGTTTTTAATGAACCCGGAAAAAAATGCCCGCACCTTTGGCAGTAACCGCAAAATGCCTGATCTGAACATCACCGAAGAAGAAGCAAAAGGCGTAGTCGCGTTTCTAAAGTGGATGTCCAGCATTGACACCAACGGCTTTCCTTATAACTTTAAAACCATTAATGCGGAGGAATAAGCATGGATACGAGTAATACAATGGGCATCATGCAAAAGGCATCCGTTTTATTTGATAAGGCGCGGGTTGGCATCAATGACTTCAAAACCTGGGTAGCATTGGACAGCGCCAATCTAAGCGACGGGCAACAACTGGCCGTCAAATATTTTACCGTCGCCGTCATTTTATTTTTCGCGCAGATCCTGTTTGGTATGCTGGCGGCAACACAGTTTATCTTTCCTAATTTTCTGTATGGCTGGCTGGATTTTAGTGTCAACCGCATGGTGCATATCAATGCGATGGTCGTCTGGATGCTGTACGGCTTTATCGGTTGCGTCTACTGGCTGCTGGAAGATGAAAGCGGCACTGAAATCGTTGGGCTGAAGCTCGGCACTATCGCTTTTTGGGTACTGACTGGTGCCGTTACGCTGGTGGTTCTGGTTTATCTGCTGGTGCAAATCGGTCCTGGAAAAGATTCCAGCCTGTGGTTTATCAACGAAGGCCGCGAATACATCGAAGCGCCGCGCTGGGCGGACATCGGCATTGTCGTCGTAATGCTGATATTTTTCTATAACGTTGTCGCCACCTTCAGCAAAGGTAAATGGTCGGGCATTGCCGGGGTATTGACGCTGGATTTGGTTGCGCTGGCGGGCCTTTATGTCGCAGGCATGTTTTATATGACCAATATCACCCACGAGCAATACTGGTGGTGGTGGGTAATCCACTTATGGGTGGAAGCGACCTGGGAAGTGCTGGTCGGTGTCATCATGGCGTGGTCGTTGATGAAGCTGCTCGGCGTTAAACGCAAAATCGTGCAAACCTGGCTGTATATCGAAGTCGCGCTGATGTTCGGCTCGGGCATTTTAGGACTCGGACACCATTATTTCTGGATAGGCACACCTGAATATTGGTTGACTATCGGCGGCTTTTTCTCGGCGCTGGAACCGATCCCATTGGTCGCGATGGTCGTCCATGCCGTTTATGATGCCGGCACCCACTCTTTTAAAAACGGCAACCATCCCGCTTTAGCATGGATTATCGCGCAAGCTTTCGGTAACTTTTTTGGCGCAGGCGTTTGGGGCTTTATGCACACCTTGCCGCAAATTAACCTATTTACCCATGGCACACAGTGGTCGGCTTCACATGGTCATTTGGCGTTCTTTGGCGCGTATGCAACGATTAACATCGCGTTCTTTTATCTGGCAATCCAACACTGGCGCGGCAATGTCTGGATGAGCGAAGGCATTAAAAATGGCTGGCGCTGGAAATGGGCGCTGGGCTTGCTTAATGGCGGCGTACTGGGCATGACGATTGCGTTATTGATCGCCGGTTACGAGCAGTCATTTATCGAGCGTGCCGTAGAAGGCTCAACTTGGGCGGGTTATTTTACCGCGCAGAATCACCCGTCATTTCAAGCCGCGATGGTTTGGCGTTGGTTTTTCGGTCTAGCTACTTTTACCGGTCTAATTTTGCTGATTTGGGATTTATTAACTATAGGCAAAGGTGAAGAGCGCAAAGCGGCAGTAATTGAAGGGTAATTTTTCGTCGTAATGGGCGGATAGCTATTTTTAAGACGGCAGCCATCGCGGTGCATGGCTGCCACATCTGTCCTATCGCCCCCACGCATTGGAGGCTGTGAAAGTATTCAATATAAAGCTAATAACCACGAAGGACACGAAGAACACGAAGTTTTAATATATTGATCGTGTGTTTATTTTCTTCGTGTCCTCGGCAACTGCTCCTGCGTTGCCCTACCTCCTGCATCCATGCAGTCGTTCGTGATCTTCGTGGTGAATAATGTATATTCACTAATACTTTCACAGTCTCATT
>JAUYEP010000065.1 GCA_030689765.1 Methylovulum sp. | reverse complement strand
CTGAGCTTGTCGAAGGATGAACGGAAAAATCCTTAGTTCGCTATCGGTATCCTATTGATAATAAATAAAAAAGCTCTTAACTTAATAGCAGTGGCGCTTTGCTAGCTGGAAAAAGCCCTTAAGGCATCATTAATTTGCTGTTTGGCGTTGTGTAGTAAATTCAAAGACAGTTCCGGCGACAACGAATAATCCTTTAATTTGCTGGCAGCGGGGATGGAGGTGACCACCGGCAGGTTTACCATATCGGGTTTGCCAATTTCGCTGTGTAAGCGGGACAGCACAACGATGTCGGTCAAGCTGAGTGTCTTGCTGGTGTCTTGATACCAGTCGTCAGAATAAATCGGAATTTTAACGAATTCATCAGAAAAACCCCATTCAGTCAGTATCTTGTAGCCTATCGGCCCTTTAACGCAGGCTAATGCGCCGATCAGGTCGGTATCGGTGAAATAGTCTTTTGGAAGATTGTCAGCGAAATGCAGGAACGGTATCGCGCCCAGATCACAGATTAGCCCTGCGAGCAAGGCTTCTTCGGGATTTGCCTGTTTAGTTATTTTCGCAAGCACAAAGCAGAGGGTGGAAATGTAGATGCTTTGTTTCCAGATATTGTCCAAGGTTTTTTTGATCCGTGGCGAATGGCTTTTGAAAACATGATGGATGCTTAAACTGATGACCAGATTACGGGTGGCATTTAAGCCAATGCGGTTAATCGCTTCAAAGCATGATTTTGCAGGGGTGGCGCAAACGTACAAGGGACAGTTGGCAAGTTCAATAAGCTTTGCGGACATGACAGGATCCATCTGGATTATTTTTGCAGCCTCGCTAATGCCGACATCCTGCTGTATTGCATTCCGCAGTTTAATTGCTACGTCCGGTAAACTGGGTATCTCGAGTTTTTCATTGGCATAATGGTCGGCGAATGTATGTAACAATGCGTTGTTGGCTAATTTATCTGGAATGACCAAGAGTGAAAGATGCGCTGACGGATCGGTCTTGGTGGACATGATGTTTTGCGAAACGCGCAATATGCTGACATCGCTGGCAGCCTCTGCCGTTGTGGTGTGTTTGGAACCGCTGGAGAGCGGAAACCTTGATTTTGCGGTACCGTCCTTTATTTCATAAGTATTACCGGCATTATCCGATAGGGTAATCACGCCTTTTAGCAGGTATAGCGCGGAGTCGGTAGTCTCGCCGAGACGGAACAGGGTTGTTTTTTTCGGATACATTTCTGATTTGAGGTTAGTCGCAAATGCCTCAAGTTTTTCATTGCTGAAGTTTCTGATAGGGATCAGTTCCCTTAACTGATCAATTGAAATATTTTCAGAAACAAGGTTATTTGCTGGCGGTGTATTTTTCTTATTCAAGAAAGAGGACAGAAGGGACATATTATTTCCGAAAACATTGAGTGGTTGTGGTTAAAAGGCCAAAAATTCAAATGCTACACTAGGGCGTGGTTTCGGCTGATTATAGTGTTTATTACGGCAATCCCCCGATTTTTATCTTGCGCCCGTTCCCAAGCAGAGGCCTGGCATCACTGTAGAGACGTAGCACCGCTACGTCTGCACCGCTACGTCTATATGGATTACGCACGGCATACCGACCAAGACGTAGCGGTGCTACGTCTCTACATTATTGACCGGACTTGTGTATAACAATGAGGGCTCCAGCTTGGGAACGGGTATCAACGATAATCCAGTCGGGATTGTTCAAGTTTTGTTGTAGCGTTTCGGCAGAGATCAGCGTTGTGTAATTCATGTAATCATACCTGTAAGATAATTTTGCCGATATGACTGCTGCTTTCCATGAGTTCATGGGCGAGGGCTGCATCGTGTAGGGCAAAGGTGGAATGGATAACCGGTTTTATTTTGCCTGTTGCCAATAATGGCCAGACGTTTTTGTAAAGTTTAGCAGCGATGTCTGCTTTAAATATATCGTCTCTGGCCCGTAGTGTTGAGCCGGTAATGGTTAGGCGTTTTAGCATGACCGGCAACAGATTGATTTGTGCTTTAACGCCATTTTGTAGCGCTATTTGCACCAGTCTTGCATCAACAGCCATACATTTTAAATTACGCGGAAAATAATCGCCGCCTATCATGTCAAGAACCACATTGACGCCTTCGGCATGGGTAAGCCGATTGATTTCTTCAACAAAATCCAGCTTTTTATAATTGATGGCGGCATCGGCGCCTAACGTCAGACAAAATCTGCATTTATCTTCAGTACCCGCAGTGATAATGACCTTGGCGGCAAAGGCTTTAGCCAGTTGTATCGCGGTTGTGCCTATACCGCTGCTGCCACCATGTATTAATAAGGTCTCGTTAGGCAATAAACCGGCAAGGTCAAACATATTGCCCCAGACGGTGAAAAAAGTTTCCGGCAATGCTGCTGCTTCAACAAAAGACAAGCCTTCCGGTATGGGCAAGGCTAATGCGGCGCAAGCCAGGCAATAGTCAGCATAACCGCCACCAGTGACTAATGCGCATACGTTATCGCCTATATTTAATTGGTTTACTGCCGCCCCAATTGCCACGATAGTGCCGGCGACTTCCAATCCCGGTATATCGGATGCGCCGGGCGGTGGGGGATATAAACCTTGGCGTTGCATCACATCGGGGCGGTTGACACCCGCCGCTGCCACCTTAATCAGGACTTGACCATCAGACGGCACAGGTATGGCCCGTTTGCTGGCTTGTAACGCATGGTCCTTTATTTCTATAACGCGCATGGTTTTGGTCAATGGGAGAAAAGCCGGGTTCAGTAAAAAACAGGATGCAGGTATTATATGCGCTGGTTATTTTCATAAACAATGTGTCAGTAGGATAAAAGATGGTTCGTGCAGGTATTGTGGGGGGGACGGGTTATACGGGCGTTGAACTGTTGCGGATATTAGCAGGGCATCCAGAGGTTGACGTCGCTGTGGTGACTTCGCGCACGGATGCCGGTTTGAGGGTAGACGCGTTGTATCCAAGTTTGCGCAAACGCATCGACGCCGTATTCAGCTTGCCAGATGTTGAAACCCTTGCACAATGCGATGTCGTGTTTTTTGCCACGCCGAATGGTACGGCCATGTTGATGGCAGAAACGTTGTTGGCGCGTGGCGTTAAGGTCATTGATTTGTCGGCAGATTTCAGGTTGCAGGATGCCGGGGAATGGCGTCATTGGTACGGCATCGAACATGCCTGTCCCGATTTGATCAAGAAAGCCGTTTATGGGTTGCCGGAAGTCAATCGTGAGGCGATTAGGCAGGCAGAGCTGATCGCCTGTCCGGGTTGCTATCCCACAGCCGTGCAATTGGGGTTTTTACCATTGATAGAAAGCGGCGTGATTGATGTGCAACATTTGATTGCCGATGTCAAATCGGGGGTCAGCGGCGCCGGCCGTAAAGCTGAATTGGCTATGCTGATGAGTGAGACGGGCGAGAGTTTTAAAGCTTACGCCGTTAGCGGGCATCGGCATTTACCGGAGATCGTCCAGGGACTCACACGCGCTGCCAGAAATCCGGTAAATCTGACTTTTGTGCCGCATTTGACGCCAATGATACGTGGCATCCATGCCACGCTGTATGGCCGGTTAACTGGCGATGCTGTGGATATCCAGGCCCTATATCAGCAACGTTACAGTAATGAGCCCTTTGTTGATGTGCTGCCGCAAGGCTCGCACCCTGATACGCGCAATGTGCGTGGCAGCAATAACTGCCAGATTTCTATACATCAACCGCAGGGCGGACAAACGGTAGTTGTGCTATCAGTCATTGATAATCTGGTTAAAGGTGCATCAGGCCAGGCGGTTCAGGCGATGAACCTGATGTTTGGTGTTGAGGAATCGCTGGGTTTGAACACGCTGGCGTTGTATCCGTAATAATCAATTTGGGGTTAGGTGATTGGACGATTATGAAACGTCCAATCTAATGTTGCGTTGGGTAGCCGCTTTATTGGCTGACCTGGGCAACCCAGTCTTGCAGGTTATAATAATTGGTGATGCGGGCTACTTTGTTGTTACGGATTTCAAAAAAAGCGCCCGCCGGCAAGCGGTATTTTTGGCCTTTTGCATCCGGCAAGCCCCCGTCAGTTTTAAGATATTCGCCGAGTACAGTAAATTCAGCGGCTGCCCGACTACCTTCGGGTGTGGACATGATGACCATATCAGCCAGTTGTTCTTTATAGTTGCAATTCATGCCGGTCATAAACCGGGCAAACGCTTCTTTGCCGATTTCCCGTTTGCCCTGATTGATGTCGTGTATGACATCGTCAGTGAGCAAATTCAGGAAAGTCTCCATGTCACCGTTGTTAAAAGCGGTGTAGTACTGTTGTATCAGGTTTATGCTGTCTTGATTCATAATGACGCCTTGATGAGGGTTAAATTAAAACGTGTATTTTACAGCGAGTACAGATTTAGCCTTGAATATTTTGCCAGTTAAACCCCACCTGAATAGCGGAATGAATTTTATTAGTTAACCCGCTTGTAAAATGATAATTTACAGCTATTCTCTAAATCCTAAGCCATATTAATGATAGTTGATAAGCATTTGATTATTCGTACCAAAGAAAATATAACGGAATTACAGGCAGTGCATGCCCGTTTTTTTTCGTTTCAGGATATAAACCAATACCTCTGGAGTTCCGAGGCATTGGTTTATACAGATTTCCTGGAAAAACTGGTTTTTCGAATTGCCAGAAAGCCCAAAGATCTAATTTCTCACATCCAACGGATCTATTACTGTTTCCATACGAATTTGAATGAGCAGCTTTTCGCGGCTATTGTTGATTTGCTGGTTGTCTTGGATAAACGGGGCCAGGCCATTAGTTGGCGTGTGTTAATGGGCGCAAAGACCCGGCTCAGTGCTGAACAATTTGATGCGCTCAAAAAGCATTTAAAAGACGGGCATGCTGATGCCAATCTACTGTTAGGCAATCAGTATTCAATTTTAACCCGTGGGTTGTTGGGTGTTAACAATATGGTGCAGCCGATTAAAAAGCAGGGCCAGATTGTTTATGATGCCTTAGAATTGGCGCGTGATTATATTGAATACAGTCAATTGGATGAGGCAAAACAGGTGCTTGAAAACGCTATCTTTGAGCAGCCGACAAGACTGGATATTCATCATGAATTATTAGCCCTTTATCAATCGATGCGTGACTCAGCAGGATTTAATCAGATGTTAGAACAATTGACCCAATCAGGGATCGATCTGATTGATGAATGGGCCCAGTTGAATAATTATTTTAAAGGCCAAGAGTGATGGATAAAAACAGAAGTCCATTAAAAGTAGCATTGCATGGAATGGATGAGCGCAGCTATAAAATGATGGCAATGTATCTGCAGGGGCCGTGCAGGGGGGCTGCTGTGGTTGTGAGTGAGCAGAATGCAGAGTGTGATATTTTTGATGGTGATTCAGTCAATGGACAAAAATTTCTTACTGAGTATTTGCAAAAGGAATCGCATAGGCCAATCATTGTTCTGTCACTAAATGATCAAAAGCTGGAAAATGTATTACCTGTCAAAAAGCCGGTAAAGACCGATGATATGCTCATGGTACTGGCTAAAGCTAAAGAATTGCTTTCTGCAAACACAAAACAGACAATGAGCCAAACCGTTCCCCTGGCAAGTCGTAGTGCTACGCCTACAACGGATATAGCTGAAAATATCATACAGCCGTTAGAGGACGGGCAGAAACTTAAAATATTCATTAATACCGACGAACAGAAAAAAACGTCTAAGCATCAAGCTGCAATGCAGTTAAATGAGAAAGGTTTTAGTGCTTTTATAGGTAGTGTTTCTGGTATCGATGTCAATAATCCCAAGCAATTCGATAAAGCACACTATAATCCAAGAGAGTATTTTCAGGGTTATGTTGACTCTGCTTTTAAGGTGAGCCGTGCAAAAGGACAAGTAAGACAATTGAATTCGGGGTGGAGTCCGCTGATTATTTTTCCACAAAGCGACGAAGTTTGGCTGGATGTTGATGAGAGTCAACTGAGGGCGTTTTCAGGATTGGTCATTAATAACACGCTGGGTTCAAAAATGTCCATAACGCCATTGAGTTTGGAAGTGTCTTCTATGGATAGGGCATTAGAAAGGTTTTACAGTATGGATGCGTTTCTTTGGAAAGTGGCCTGCTGGGCATCAAAAGGGCGCTACCCGATAACCATAGACATTAACCAACCGGTTTATCTGAAGCAGTGGCCTAATTTTACGCGTCTGTTAGTTACCCCTCATGCCATGCGTATCGCGGCGCTACTGATACAAAGCCCAAGAACTTTGTCCAATGTCGCAGAAGTCCTTAATCTTAAGCCGCAATATGTCTTTGTATTTATCAGCGCGGCCTGCTCGTTAGGCTTGGTCGGCCAGACCAGGCGGGTAGCCGATGTGTTGGTGCAGCCCTCTGAAATCAAATCAAATAAAAACCAAGGCTTGCTGAGTCGAATTCTCAGCGTATTGCGTGGCAAGAAAGCATAACGGAATAAATATACCATGAGTCAATATAAAATTATTTTTACCGGGCCTGTGGGGGCTGGAAAAACGACAGCGATCAACTCCATCAGTGACTTACCACCGATAAAAACGGACGCTTCTGCCAGTGACATGACCAGATACAGAAAGTCATCAACAACGGTTGCGATGGATTATGGGATTATGAATTTACCCGGTGGGGAGAAACTCCATCTTTATGGCACACCGGGTCAAGAACGTTTTGATTTTATGTGGGATATCCTGGTAACGGGCGGGATAGGGTTGGTTTTGTTGCTAGACAACACTCGGGCCGATCCTTTTCAAGATATGCGTTTTTTTTTAGATACGTTTGAAAAATTTATCGCTGATACGACGGTGGCGATAGGGATTACCCAAATGGATATGAGTGGAAAGCCAACCATTGAAGATTATCATATCCAACTGCAGGGATTAGGCTTAAAACCGCCTGTTTTTGCAGTTGATGCCCGGGTAAAAAACGATGTTTCCTTGTTGATCCAAGCATTGCTGTATTCATTGGACCCTGGTCTAGAGGGTGACAATGAGCAATGATTACGCACTAACGGAAGGTCTCTATTTATACCCTACACCTGCAGGCGCTTACTATGCCGTTTCTGCTGAAGAAACTGACAAGCCCCGCCAGTTCTTAAGAAAACTGTTGCAGCAACCTGAAACTCAAGCACTCAATCTTGAAAACCTGAAGCGGTTAATGGGTAATGATGATGAGCAAAAATGTCTTGAATTGCTTCATCATTGCCAAAAATTGCGGTGGGTTCAAGGGCTCAATTCAGTATTGGAGTATCCGAGCGGTACGCTGGAAGATATTTTACCGGGTTTATTAAGTAAAATTTCTGAAAACGGTAAGGTATTGTTGGCTGAAAAACAGGGATTTTATCTTGCTACCCATGGTTTTCCGCATGAAGTCGCTGAGGAGCTATCGGCGTTGAGCGCCGAAATCGCAACCGTTCATGAGCGTCGATCTGGGTTGTTAATCAATAACATGGGCTTAACCAGCCATGCTTGGGCTATAGTTGATGTTTTCGGGAACAGTGATGTTGGTTTTTGGCCGTTATTTATAGCCAACAATCGCTTTGTGATTGCAATTTATGGCATACCTCATTTTAATCAACCGGAATTTGTTTCTCTAGTTTGGGCATTAAGCATACGCTATGCTACAAAAGAGGGTTAGTTTGAACGTTGGCACACCATTTTTAAAGAAATTAAGAGGACATTAATATGCGTGCAAATATGTTAACTTCTGTATTGACAGAGCTTAATGGTACATCCGCTGATATTGAAGCATCAGGCATTATATCAACGGATGGCTTGATGATAGCATCAGTTTTACCTGCCTCTATGGATGAAGACCGGGTCGGTGCAATGAGTGCGGCAATGCTTTCACTTGGGGATAGGACGGCTCAGGAGCTGGCAAGAGGGACATTGGAGCAAGTGTTGATAAAAGGCGCTAATGGTTATGTCCTAATGACGTATGCGGGTTCAGAATCGGTATTAACGGTGCTGGCGAAACCTAACGCTAAATTAGGCCTGATTTTTCTTGATGTAAAACGTGCCGCGTCAAGCATAGCTGAATTTTTATAGTTCATGCGCTCTATGTTTGCAGGAATATAGTTATGATCCGTGACATGAAACCAGAGGACATAGTCGGCGATTATAAAGAGACTATTTTGGGCTTATACGGGAGTATAACGAGAGTGATCCTATATACTGATATTGAGACGCCTTTCCCAGAGGGTAGGCTGATTGTCTCGACAACTGATAAAGACGGCATAATCACTCATGTTAATAAAGCTTTTGTTGAAATGTCTGGTTATGCGGAAGATGAATTATTGGGTTCGCCACATTCGATTTTAAGGCATCCAGACATGCCATCTGTGGCGTTCAAAGATTTATGGGACACAGTAAACAGTGGTAAGCATTGGCAAGGATATGTTAAGAATTTGCGTAAGGATGGCGGTTATTATTGGGTTAAAGCAACCGTTATTTCTAATATCAGACAGGGTAAGGTAGTTAGTTATACGTCAGTGCGGCGAAAGCCTTCGCGGACTAAAGTGGAAGAATGTATAAAACTTTACCCAACATTGTTTTAACCATACCCTAATTAGGCAGGGATAATGATGCCGTATCAATTTACAGTCAGTCCTGATTTTTCACCCGATCATTTGTCTGGGTGGTTTTTCTTTAACACTTGGTTACAAAGACAAACAGGTGAAGCTATTCATTTAGAAATGTACAATAGCTTTCAAAGCCAGCGGGAGGCCATTCAACGTAATGAAGTTGACTTGATTTATGCCAACCCTTTTGATGCGGCAATGCTGGTGCGTGAGAAAGGTTTTTTGCCTCTGGTCAAAGCTAATGATGTTTCTGATGAAGCCATTATTGCTGTTAGTCTGGATAGTGCCGTTGACAAGGTGACCCGCTTAATGCCTGGCATTACGGTTGCTGTCACAGAAGACCCTGATGTTCGTATGATGGGTATGATAATGTTGGAACCGGCTGACTTAAATGCTGACAATATTAAAATTACCGTTTGCGGCTCTTATGTCTTGGTGGCAAAGCATTTGCTTCAAGGTAATGCCGATGTAGGTATTTTTTTAGCAGAGGCTTATGATGATTTATCGAATATCACTAAAAGCAAGCTCAAAATTCTGGTTCAAAGCCAAATCAGTGTCATACATCATTCCCTGATGATGGGATCAAGATTAGCTGATAAAAGAGATGATATTCAGAATTTGCTAGTCACCATGAACCAAGATGAAAAAGGCGGCAAGGTTTTAAAAAGTCTTGGGTTCGATGCTTGGATTAAAGTTGAAGATGAAGAAATGGAATTTATGATTGATCTAATGGACACGCTGGCGATATAGCCGGCTGTCTTGTTGCACACTAAGCTTGTGCTAACCCTTAAAAATCTGAAAGTGTTTTTGGTGGAATCGCCGCCCTTAACGCATTTAACACGGCAAACACATCAATAACTTCTTGCGCGACCGCGCCTGCGACCGGGCTGAGATAACCCAAGCCAGCCAATATCATACCGATTAAGCTCAAGGTCATACCGCCGATTGCGCTTTGCAATGCTATTTTGCGCATACGTTCACCAATATGAAAAAGCTCATCAACTTTCAGCAACGAGCTATCCATAATCACAGCATCGGCTGACTCACCAGTAATATCACTGTTTTGCCCAAAAGCGATGCCAATAGTCGCAGCGGTTAAAGCAGGCGCATCATTAATGCCATCCCCCAAAAATATAGTTTTCGCGATCAAGGTTTCTTTGCGGACCAATGCTAGTTTTTGCTCAGGACTTTGGTTGAAATATACATGCTGGATGCCGACCTGTTCCGCCAGATAGCAGACTTCTGATTCCCTGTCGCCAGATACCAGCATCACTTTGTCAAACAGATGGTTAGGCTGCAAATGATTAATAAATAAAGAGCTGTCTGTGCGTACTTCATCCCTGAACTGCAAAGTTGCTGCATATTGGCCATCAATCAGCGTGATGCACTCCAGGCCGCCACAAATCGGCGGTAACTCATCGGCAGCGTTCGGATGGTAATCTGTAAATTTTTTACGGCTGGTAATTTGTACTTGCCGGTTTGCCACCGTGCCGCTGAGTCCTTCACCTGATAATTCCGTTATATTGGTCACGCTTAATAAAGCTAGTCCAGCTTTCTCAGCCGCTTTAACAATAGCCCCAGACAAGGGATGTTTGGAATAGCGTTCCAGGCTGGCTATTAAAGCCAGCACGTCCTGTTGGGTATACGCATTGCCCGTAATCAGTGCCGTTAGCGACGGACGCCCATACGTCAATGTACCCGTTTTATCAAAAATAGCGGTGCGGCAAGTGCCTATGGTTTCCAGAATAGCCGGGTTTTTAATGATGATTTCACGGCGCGCCGCGAGAGAAATGGAACTGATGATGGTGACGGGGATACCGATTAGCAAAGGGCAGGGCGTGGCAATGACCAGCACCGCCAGAAAACGCACGACATCATCGCTGACCATCCAGGCTATCAGCGCAATGACGACGGCTAACGGCGTGTAGTACGCGCCGAGTTGATCGCCCAGTCGTCTGAGTTTCGGACGGTGCTGCTCGGACGTTTGCATGACGTCCATGATTTTTGCATAGCGGGAATCAACCGCCAGCTTATCGGCGCGGATGGTCAAAGCCGAGTCGCCGTTGATCGCACCCGATATGACTTGTGAGCCGCTGGTTTTTGACATCAGATACGGCTCGCCTGTCAAAAAAGATTCGTCCATGGTGCTGGCCCCTTCCAGTACCGTGCCGTCAACGGGGCAAATTTCGTGCGGGAGTATCAACAAGGTATCACCAATAACAACCTGTTCAGTCGTAATATCGACCAGCTTATCGCCCGATTTTCTATGCGCTACTGACGGCATCCGTTTAGCCAGCGCTTCAAGTACAGAAGATGCTTTGCGTACTGCGTAACACTCCAGGACCGCACCGCCGGAAAGCATTAACACGACTAGGCTGCCAGCCAGATATTCATGCAGACAGACGGCTGTCACGATAGAGATGCCTGCCAATAAATCAGCGCCAAAATTACCCTGCAATAATTTTACGGTAAGCTGATAAACCAGCGGCACACCGCCTAGCACCAAGACGGCAAGCAGCGGCAATTGCACCCCTGCCGCTGAAAAAGCCAAATCCCTTTGAAATAAGCCAGAAACCGCCGAAGTCAAAGACAGATTTAAGTTTAACGTGTAGATTTCGTAGCCACTTTTTAGAATGTAATACAAGATCAGATAACAGGCGATACCGGTCAGGCTTAACGTAGCAATAAGGTTTTCGGAGCGTGATGATGAGAATGTCGATTGCCGTGTTGTCGTCATTTGCTAGCCCGTGTTATTGATCGGTAGGTTTTTTATACCCATGCCACATCGCTTTTGCCAAATTTTCACGATGTAGGTAGCTTTCAACCGCTACACCAAGGATGTGGATAAAAACCAGTAGCAGCGTGAAATTAGCCAACAATTCATGCGCTTCTTCCCAGAGCCCTTCATTAGCCGGCCCTATGCCTGCTAATGGCCCCGCACCTTGATCAGCGCCGTAGACAGCAAATCCCGTCAGCGTGGTCATCAGTAAACTGAGCAGCAATAATACAATCATGACGGCACCGGCAGGATTGTGGCCGATATAGCGTTTGGCTTTTGACGCGACTAGATCCTTTATGTAACTGACAGCATCAGCGGGCTTAGATAAAAAATTGGCAAATCGGGCATATTGGTTTCCAATAAACCCCCAAACCAGTCGGAACAGCAATAAGCCGAAGCAGGTATAACCCGCCCAAACATGAAGGGTCAGTAAATCATCTTCTGTCAGGTAGGCAATAAAAAACGCGGCAACCAGCAACCAGTGAAAAATCCTAAGCGGGAGATCCCACACCTTGCATAATTCTTGTGTATTCATGGTGTTTTCCTGATTAATTTAAAAGTAATGTATCGTAAGTCAATTTGTTCAACAGTTGGAAAGTCAGGCTTCGGCGGTTAATATACCGCGATTTACAAAGAATTTACTAACAATAGCGCTATTTTTAACACCTTACCAATCAATAACCATGTCATTATTTATACAATATCTCCAGTTGTGCTGGTTTACAAATAACCCGGTTGATTTACACCCATCACGCTCATTTTTATGGCAGTGTGTGTTGTTTTATCTGGCGTCAGGCATCATTGTCGAAGCCAATATCAGTGATCCAGCCGATGCTACACTTGAGGTGGCGATGAGGACGATAGTTGCGTTGTCATTATTGTCAGCGTTAGTGTTGATGACAAACAAAAGGCCGTTGTTTATGCAATTGTTGATAGCGGTGTTCATTTGCGAAAACGTTATGATGACGCTCGGCATAGGGGTTGAGATAGCTGATGTCTTTGCCAAAGGGACACCCTATGAAGACTATCCGACGTATCTGGGCGTGCTATTAATCCTTTGGTACATGGCAATTATCAGCTATATATTCCGCCAGGTGTTTTCCTTTAAGTTGGGCAGTAGCGTTGCCGCAGCCATTTCTTATTTCCTGTTAACCTATGGCGGCCCTTTTTTAGTGATGGAAGTGATTTAGGATTTTGATTTTGTGCAATAATGTTTCGCTTTATTTCTTTGTCCTATCCGCGCCCTATCAAATAGAACCCCATGCTAAATAGAAAACTCCTTGTTACCAGCGCACTTCCTTACGCCAATGGCCCGATCCATTTAGGGCATCTTGTCGAGTACATTCAAACCGATATTTGGGTACGCTTTCAAAAGCAATGCGGTCACCAATGTTATTACGTTTGTGCCGATGACACCCATGGCACGCCTATCATGCTTAGGGCCAACAAAGAAGGCATTAGCCCTGAAGAATTGATTGCAAAGGTTTGGGGACAGCATTTTGCCGATTTTGCTGAATTTGGTGTCGCGTTTGACAATTACCACAGCACCCATTCCGAAGAAAACAGGGTCTTTTCCTCGCTGATTTACACGCGCTTGCGTGATGCCGGACATATCAGTTCGCGCACGATCACCCAGGCTTATGATCCGGTTAAAGAAATGTTTTTACCAGACCGCTTTATCAAAGGCGAATGCCCAAAATGTGGCGCCAAAGATCAATATGGCGACAGCTGCGAAGCCTGTGGGGCGACCTATTCGCCAACCGAACTTAAAAATGCGGTGTCGGTAATTTCCGGCGAAAAACCGATAGAAAAAGAGTCAGTGCATTATTTTTTCAATCTGGCCGATTTCACCGACATGCTTACCAAGTGGACTACTGCTGGACATTTACAGCCCGAAGTCAGCAATAAACTCGCTGAGTGGCTGGATAGTGGTTTGCAGCAATGGGATATTTCCCGCGATGCGCCGTATTTCGGCTTTGAAATTCCCGATGCGCCGGGCAAATATTTCTATGTTTGGCTGGATGCGCCGATAGGTTACATGGCGAGCTTTAAAAACCTGTGTGACAAGCAAGGTCTGGATTTTAATGAATTCTGGGCGAAAAATAGCGATGCCGAGTTGTATCATTTTATCGGCAAAGACATTATCTATTTCCACGCCCTGTTTTGGCCGGCGATGCTGCATGGCGCCCATTTACGGACACCGACCGCCATTTTCGCGCATGGTTTTTTAACGGTGAATGGCGAAAAAATGTCCAAGTCACGCGGTACATTTATCACCGCGAGGACTTATCTTGAGCATTTGAACCCTGAATACCTGCGCTATTATTTTGCCGCCAAACTCAGTGCTGGCGTTGATGACATTGACCTTAATTTCGATGATTTCAGCCAACGCGTGAATTCCGATTTGGTCGGCAAAGTGGTCAATATTGCAAGCCGTTGCAGTGGTTTTATCGCCAAACGTTTTGCCGGTTTGTTGTCTGCAACGTGTTCGGAGCCTGCGCTATTTGCCGATTTTATCAACGCTAATGAAACGATTGCCGGATTTTATGAAGCCCGCGAATTTGGCAAGGCGATGCGTGAAATTATGGCGTTGGCTGATAAAGCCAATCAGTACATCGACGAGAAAAAGCCGTGGTTACTGGCTAAAGAAGAGGGTAAGGATAAGGAATTGCATGACGTTTGTTCTATGGGCATCAACCTGTTCCGCCTGCTGGCTGTTTATTTGAAACCTGTGCTGCCAGTGTTGGCGACTGAAGCGGAAAGTTTTTTAAATATCGGCCCGCAAGCCTGGATTGCGGGTATCGAGCCGTTATTAAACCATCAGATTAACGGATTCAAGCCGCTAATGACCCGCGTTGATGCCGATAAAATTACGGCGATAGTCGAAGCATCCAAAGAAAACCTGGAAAAAACTGTTGATAAGCCCAAGGTAAAACAATTTGAACTGATAGCCGGCACCATTGATTTTGATGACTTTGCCAAACTGGACTTGCGCATAGCCAAGATTATCAAAGCCGATCACGTTGATGGCTCCGACAAATTGTTGCAACTGACCGTCGATATTGGTGATGAAACCCGCACAATTTTTTCAGGTATTAAATCTGCCTATCAGCCGGAAGATTTGGAAGGGCGTTTGACCTTGGTGATTGCTAATCTTGCACCTCGGAAAATGCGTTTTGGTGTGTCGGAAGGCATGGTGTTGGCGGCAGGCCCAGGTGGTCAGGCTATTTGGCTGTTAAGCCCTGATGATGGCGCAGTGGCGGGGTTGCGGGTTAAGTAAGGTTGTTGCATCTAATTCTCGGCTAGATTAGTCATCATCAGGAATTTCATTCCGCAATTCTTCTGACAGCAGCATTTGTCCGCCGATGGTGACGATTTGTTCGTCGGGCATGACAGTATGGCTTAGAAAATAGCCGTCGGCGATGACTGAATAATCCTTAATGGCGCGGCGGCTGAAGGTTTCGCCGTCTGTTTTTAGGTAAACGAATGCCTGATCCATGAACCAGATCAACGCGGATTTTGGAATAATCACGCCGGATTGGCTTTGTTGTTGTTCAGGCAGCCATGCGCTAATGCTCATGCCTGCTTTAATGCGCTTGCCGCTGGCCTGGAAAAAATAACTGGTTCCCTGATTCCCGGCATCTGTTTGAGGCGCCACAGAAATTAGTTCGGCGGGTTCGGCTTTGCTGCGATTGCCTGAAGGATCAATAGCAATCATCAGGCTGTTTTCTGCCAGTTGACGATTGCTGGGCAAGGTGATTTGCAGCAGGATTTTTCGACCGCTTAAAAAGCTACTTAACTTATCTGTTGGTTCAGATAATGCCCACTCGCTGAGTACCTTGCCCCAGTTAAGCAGCGCTTCATCAGTAATAGAAAGACTCTGAAACCGTATGGCATCAAGTTGGGCTTTATCGGCTTGCCATTGCGCCTGTTGGTCTTGCACATTGCGCTGTGCGATAGCCCCTTCGTGATATAACGCTTGCTGGCGTTTGATGGTTTGTTCGGCTTGTTTAAACTTTGCGGCGGCCCGGTTGTGTTCGGTCAGGTTGACTAGATAGCGGTGATGCAATTCCAATAAGGGCTGTATCGGGATGGCTTTGCCGTAAGCGATAAATTCAGCATGATGATGGGCAGGTTTAAGCACAATGGTTTCTATACCAGACGATTGCTGGGTTTGGGCATTGAGCGTGACAACGGCTTGATGGCCGGTTATCTGGATGGCGTGCTGTCCGTTGCGCTCATCAGCGAAAGTTAGCGTTGCTGCAATAAGATTTAAAATAAAAATAAACGGGGCTAAAAACGCATTCATGTTAGTTACGATGTACTGCCGGGAAATAAAAAAGCCCTGGTTGATTGCTCAACCAGGGCTTCAATCAACCTAAAGTCAGACCGATTAGTTAGGCAGTGCGAATACAGTTAATACACCGCCCAGTTTGGTGTAAGAACTTAGGCTTCGGTACGCGCCAACAGCGCCCAGACCTTCAGAGCCGGTTTTGTCAGTGCCGTCATCTAAGCCAGCAGCGATACCGATACCTGCCCAGCCGCCGATACCTGACAATACGCCAACATATTGTTTGCCGTTATATTTCCAGGTATTGACGTTGCCAATAATGCCAGATGGGGTTTTGAATTTGTACAGTTCTTTACCTGTTTTAGCATCAACTGCTTTCAAGTAGCCTTCCAATGTGCCGTAGAACACAACGCCACCAGCGGTAGCAACTGAACCAGACCATACTGAGAATTGCTCTTTGTTAGACCAGGCGATTTTGCCGGTTTTAGCATCGTAAGCAGTGAATTGGCCCAGATTGGTGGTGTCATCAGGTTTGCCGGTCATAACATCTGCGCCTGCAGGCATCATGGTCAGTGTTGCGCCTACATAAGGCTGGCCTGCTGTGTAAGACACTTCAAAAGGTTCGTAGTCCATACACAGGTGGTTGCCTGAAATATAGAACAAGCCGGTTTGTGGGGAGTAAGAGACCGGTTGTTGGTTTTTAGAACCTAACGCCGCAGGGCAAGCACCTGTAGTGTTAACATCTTCACCGTTTTGCTCGGTACTGTATTTAGATACGACTTGTGGACGACCGGTTTTCATATCAACATGAGTTGCCCAGTTGACTGATTTATCGAATTTTTCTGCAACCAGCAGTTCACCTGTTTCACGATCTAAAGTATAGCCAAAACCGTTACGGTCGAAATGCACGATAGTCTTGTGCATTTTGCCTTTCACTTCCTGATCAACCAGAACTACTTCGTTGATGCCGTCAAAGTCCCATTCATCATGTGGGGTCATCTGGTATACCCATTTAACAGCGCCGGTGTCAGCGTCACGGGCCCACAATGACATGGACCATTTATTGTCGCCAGGGCGTTGGACAGGGTTCCAAGTCGATGGGTTGCCTGATCCGTAGTAAACCAGGTTTAATTTTGGATCGTAGCTGGTCCAGCCCCAAGTGGTGCCGCCGCCGATTTTCCATTGGTCGCCTTCCCATGTGCTAAGGCTTGAATCAGGGCCTACAGGAACAACTTTGCCGTCTTTCCAGGTTGTTGTTTTCTTTGGATCAATCAGCATTTCTTTGTCTGGGCCGATGCTGTAACCTTTCCAAGCCAGCTTGCCTGAGTTGATGTCATAAGCAGCCAGGAAGCCACGGACACCAAACTCGCCACCGGAAATACCAGTCAGCACTTTATCTTTAACAACTAAGGGGGCGTTAGTGTTGGTCATACCCAATTTTGGGTCGCCGTTTTGGACGCTCCAAACGCGTTTGCCAGTTTTAGCGTCTAACGCAGTCAAAACAGTATTGGATTGTTGCAAGAAGATTTTGCCGTCGCCGTAAGCTAAACCACGGTTGACCGTATCGCAGCACATGACAGGAATAGTCACATCAGCATCTTGGGTTGGCGTAAATTCCCAGATGACCGATTGGGTTTTTTGGTCGATGGCGTAAACCGTGTTAGGGAATGGGGTGTGGATATAAAGCACATCGTCAACAACCAGCGGGCCGCCTTCGTGACCACGCAATACGCCGGTAGAGAAAGACCAGGCAGGTTGCAGCGTTTTTACGTTGCCAGTGTTGATTTCATTCAATTCACTGTAACGGGTACCTGCGTAGTTACCGCCCCAAGTTGCCCAGTTAGCTGGGTTTTGAGTGAGTTTTTCAACACCGCTGTTAGCAGTTGAAATTGCTGGCGCAGCTAGTAAAGCGGCTACACTTGAAGCAAGCAGCCAACTTTTTAAAGGCTTCTTCATAATATATTTCTCCTGATATTCTGTTGTGCAACAAAATACTGATTATGTTTTTTTAGACGAATTAGTTTTTGGCTGATCCCCGCGTGTACAGGAATATTTCACGCCAAGTGCCTAGATTTAATGATTTTGCCCTAAAAGTCAACTTTATAATGGAACGGGCAAAGCGTAGCATGTCATTGTGGACTTTTTAGATATTGGCCTTCGCGCTTAGTTTGTTGTTTCCTAAATAACTTCGATTTGATAGCCGGTGTTATTCCAGCATAAGATTTGAGCGGTATGCTTATTCCATGAGGCAAGTACAAAACGCTGTGCAGGCAATGTGTTTATTTTGAAGTTATGCACAGCCGGTTGATGCGTATGACCGTGAATTAATCGTAAGCAATCGTGTTCTTGCATAACATGGATGACGGTATCTTGATTAACGTCCATGATTGCCATACTTTTTTTGCGTTTTTGAAAATAACTGCATAGTCGATACCAGCGTACAGCTAATAAACGCACCAGCAATGGTTTTGACAATACCTTATTCCGCCACTCCTCAGTATGTGATTTAGCTCGAAATGCTTGATAAGGCAGATCATCGGTACACAGTAAATCGCCATGGGTGAGTAAGGTCGGTGTGCCATATATATCAATGACGGCATAATCATCAAGCCGCATAACACCTGTTTGCTCACAAAATTGTTTACCTAACAAAAAGTCACGATTACCTGGCTGAAAATAAACTTTTATACCAGAATTTGTTAGCTGTTTCAGTTGCTTGCGGATTGCATGGTTGGGTGGTGTTGGATCATCGTCGCCTATCCAGGCGTCAAAAAGATCCCCTAGGATATAAACAGCGGTAGCTTGTAACGCACGATGTTGCAGAAAACCAAGAAACAGGCGGGTTATTTCAGGCTTATCTAATGAAATATGCAAATCGGAAATAAAAAGGATGTCTTTATTCACCTGAAGGTTCCTATGCGTGAGCCAAGCTATTGATGTGGGTTTTTAACGTAAAACGGTGGCGCAGGAGTACAACAACATGTTTTTGTACTCCTGAAAAGAAACGCTCAAAACAGGCTCTGGACTTATTCGATGACTTCAGTTTTTTCGACGATGATGTCAGTTTTAGGCACATCCTGATGCCCACCACGGTTACTTGTCGGTTGTTTAGCCATCGCATCGACAATTTCCATGCCTTCAATAACTTCACCAAACACGGCATAACCCCAGCCGCTAGCCGTCGGGCTGGTAAAGTTTAGGAATCCGTTATCTTTGATATTGATAAAAAACTGTGCGGTTGCAGAATCAGGCACATTGGTACGCGCCATTGCCAATGTGCCACGCTTGTTGAGTAAGCCGTTATCGGCTTCATTTTTAATAGGCGCATGGACTGGTTTTTGATTAAAAGAGGTGTCAAAGCCCCCGCCTTGTGCCATAAAGCCTGGAATTACCCGATGGAAAATAGTGCCGTTGTAAAAGCCTTTATTAACATAGGTTAAAAAATTTGCCGATGACACGGGCGCTTTTTCGGGATTCAGTTTAATAACAATGTCACCCAGAGAGGTTGTCAGTTTGACTGTTGTTGATGGTTCAGACATTTTATTTTCCGTTGCAAAAGAGAGTGTTGAAGTTAAAAAAAGCATCAGGGTAAGCAAAAATAAGCGCATGGTTTTTTCCTAGGGGTGATGCAAAGGCAGAATTCTATGTGTTTTTATCTTGAAAGAGAAGTATGCGCTTGGTAAATTGTGGCTCTTTTATTGAATGACGCGGCTTGATATTTATTCCCATGTTGAAAATTTATAACACCCTGACCCGAAAAAAAGAACTGTTTAAGCCACGAATAGCTGGGCATTGTGGTATGTATGTTTGTGGTATGACAGTTTACGATTATTGTCATATAGGCCATGCGCGAGTCATGGTTGTTTTTGATACGGTAGCTCGGTATTTTCGTTATTTGGGTTACGACTTAACGTATGTCCGCAATATTACGGATATCGATGACAAAATCATCCAACGTGCTCATGAAAATGGTGAAGAATTCGGTTGCTTGACGGAGCGATTTATTGCAGCCATGCACGATGATGAACGTGCATTAGCGGTGTTACCGCCAGATATTGAGCCTAGGGCAACACAATCCATAGCCGATATTATTGCCATGATTAACATATTAACCGCAAAAAATTTGGCCTACGTTGGCAGTAACGGCGATGTCTTTTATTCGGTTGGTAAGTTTAAAAACTACGGTCAATTATCCGGTAAAAAGCTGGATGATTTGCAGGCAGGTGAGCGGGTAGACGTTGATCAGGCAAAGCAGAATCCTATGGATTTTGTGTTGTGGAAAATGGCCAAGGCGAATGAACCAGCCTGGGATTCACCGTGGGGGGCGGGTCGTCCGGGTTGGCATATTGAATGTTCTGCGATGTCTACCTGCTGTCTTGGCAATCATTTTGATATTCATGGCGGCGGCATGGACTTACAGTTTCCGCATCATGAAAATGAAATTGCCCAATCAGAAGGGGCAACGGGTGAGAAGTTTGTTAATCTGTGGATGCACAACGGTTTTGTTCGCGTCAACGAAGAAAAAATGTCCAAATCGCTGGGCAATTTTTTTACCGTGCGGGAGGTGCTGAAGCAGTATCGGCCTGAAATCATACGGTTGTTTATCCTATCTAGCCATTACCGCAGTCCATTGAATTATTCAGACGAACAGCTTAATGATGCCGGTGCGGGGTTGACTCGCCTTTATACTGCATTGCGGGGTATTAAAGCGAATGCAGGGCCGGTGGATGCTGAATTTATCAGGCGTTTTGGACAGGCGATGAACGATGATTTCAATACCCCTGTTGCGCTGTCAATATTATTCGATGTGGCTAGAGAGTTAAATATCGCCAAAAAGGAAGCGCATCAGCAAAAAGTTGATGCTCTGGCTGCCACGCTCAGAAAGCTGGGCGGTTTACTGGGTATTTTGCAGACCGATGCCGATGTTTTCTTAAAAGGGGAATGTCACGATGCCGATGTCGAGCAACAAATACAAACCCGTTTAGAGGCAAAGAAAGCCAAAAACTGGGCTTTGGCCGATCAAATCCGTGATGAATTAAAAGGGCGGGGCGTGATTCTTGAAGATGCGCCGGATGGCATCACCAGCTGGCGACGTGAATAGCCAGTTTCAAGCACCCCCTGTCAATCGCAGATTTACCCCCATACAATCAATAACAAAGAAATGCCCAATGAGCGAAATAAAAGATAAATCCATACAACAATTTCTTGATGAATTGGCCAGCAAGAGTGCCACGCCTGGCGGTGGAAGTGCGGCGGCGGTTATGGGGGCGCAGTCTGCCGCTTTAACCAGCATGGTTTGCAATCTGACTATTGGTAAACCGAAATATGCCGAAGTTGATGCGGACATGCGGGCATTGCTGGAAAAATCAGAAGCCTTGCGTGAAAATCTGACAGGCATGATTAAAGCCGATATCGATGTTTTTAATAGCTTAATGGCTGCTTATGGCTTACCCAAAGAAACCGATGAAGAAAAATTGGCACGGAGTGAATTAATTCAATCGGCATTAAAAGAGGCGACCGAGGTGCCGTTGGCGTGTGCAAGAGCCTGTAGATCGGCAATTGAGTTGAGCCGCAGAGCTGCAGAAAAAGGTAACCTAGGTGTAATCAGTGATGCAGGTGCGGGGGTGATGGCAGCTTACGGTGGCTTAAAAAGCGCTGCATTAAACGTATACATCAATGCCGGTAGTCTTCAAGACAGGGAGTTTGCGAAGACAAAATTGGCTGAACTGGAAGCCATATTAAATGGTGCTGATGCCGTGGTAGACGAAATATATCAATTGGTTAAAACGAAATTATAAAATAATCCGCCAGTTTTTATGCCATGATTAAAAAATGGTTGACGAAAAAGTAATCGATAGCTATCATAGCCAGCTCTTCAAAGGTGGTTAGAAAATACAAGCCATTGGTAAGGAGTTCGTCGGGATGTAGCGCAGTTTGGTAGCGCGCCTGCTTTGGGAGCAGGATGTCGGGGGTTCGAATCCCTCCATCCCGACCATTTGCGCTTGTAGCTCAACCGGATAGAGCACCAGCCTTCTAAGCTGGGGGTCGCAGGTTCGAGCCCTGCCAAGCGCGCCATTTCTTTTATATCAAAATTTCCCCATAATTTATGGTGAGCGTAGCTCAGTTGGTAGAGTGCAGGATTGTGATTCCTGTTGTCGCGGGTTCGAGCCCCGTCGTTCACCCCAATAAAATCAAGCACCTATATAAAAAATAATCGCCATACTAGCAATTACCCGCTTCTGGTTGGTTTTACCACGTCCGGTTTCACATCGTAAACATTCATCATTGCCGCGCTTCTATGGCCTCCCGTATTGCTAATCCTTTTGCGCTTCAGATCGTGAAAGGTAAAGTGGTTAAATTCAACGCCCTCTTTTTTTGCCTTTTCTCCCTTGTGCGTTAATTCGTTGTATCGCAATTTGCAGTCCATTAATTTTGATTTTATCGCCTGTTCGCTCGCTGATAAATAGCTATCCAAAGACAGGACAAGCAATAGTGACTATTGACACCGAAATTCGCCATACCACTTTACCTGGTGCTGATCTTTTTCTGGAATTAGGTTTTGCACCGGATGAGGCGGCCCGTTTTCATGCCGAATCGCAACAGTGCATCAATGACGCGCTCTTGGTCAATAAAAAAGCCAGCAAATTTACCCTGGATGCGTTAGCGAATATGCTAGGTCGTATCGGTAAACCGGTTCGCTTGGTGAAGGTTAGCTAACCCAATATTTCCGTTGAGGACTAGCTTTTCTGATTATAACCATTTACCCATCCTTGAAGAAGGCACTGTCGCATTCTTGTCAAACCGCGCAGCATTCCCCCCCATTTTGGGATTTAACAATTGATGATCCGTTTTAAAGGCCTCCTCTTTCCTAAAGACAGCATTGTGCCAGCAAGCCATAACTTTTCTCATTTTGATTACCAAACCACTCTATTACCAAACTACCTGATCCATGCCCTCAATAAACCGCCAACTTTTCCAAATCTTGCAAACTGTCCAAAGTCCTGGTGATTTTTATACGACGGGCACTATCGAAACATTTCCTCCGCTTGTCGAAGTTGACGGTGTGGGGCGGGTTGCATTGCCGTTATTGCCTATGCAGATAGAACAATTAGTTGCGGTGGCCAAACGCACGCACACGGCTAGACGTGGCAGATCCGCGGCGAAGATTTGAACGCATTTTGCGGACGTTGCGGCATTGTGCTTGATTATATCGAAGAGTGGAGCGGCAAACTGGATGATATTTTTGGCACAACTCAGCGGGCTTTCCGTCTGAGTGATGAGCTTAACTATGATTGGTTTTATTATGACGGTGACGGCTTGGGCGCGGGTGTCCGTGGCGATGCTAGGGTAATCAACGAACAGCGTAACGAGTCTAAAATAAAACAAATTGGCGTGGACATGTTTCGAGGCTCGGATGCGGTGACTAATCCAGCGGAGCGGGTTAATGCCGGTGAGTCGGAAGGCAGGACAAACAAGGATTATTTCGCCAACGCTAAAGCCCAATGGTGGTGGGGCTTACGCAAGCGGTTCAAGGCTACGCATGACGCGATAAACGGCGAAGCTTATCAGCCCGATGAGTTAATCTCATTATCGGGCAGCTTGAAAGGGCTGGGTAAATTGACATCCGAACTATCCAGGCCAACATATAAATTCAATGGCGCAGGCAAGATGCTGGTAGACAAGTCGCCTGACGGCACTAAATCGCCCAACATGGCAGACGCCGTGATGATGTGTTTTTCAGGTTATCGAAACAGTTCACAGTCGGCTGTTGCCAATTTTATTATTATTGATACTAAAAGCAAGGCGACAAGTGAAACATGCGGACGGTGCGTGTCCAGGGCTACCTCATTAAAAATAGCAACCAAACCAGCAGGATTTAGGATAATAGCGGGATAAGCAATGATCAAGGACGAGGGGGAAATGGATTTTTTAGATATTTTTGGACAGCTCGACGATCCCCGGATTGAACGAAAAAA
>JAUYEP010000198.1 GCA_030689765.1 Methylovulum sp. | reverse complement strand
CATTTGCCGTCAGCACATCCAGCCGCCCGTCGCCGTTGACATCGCCCACACTGACCGAGCGAGGACTATCACCCACCGCAAAGGTCTGTTGCGCGGCAAAACTGACCGCGCCGCTATTGCCGACACTGAGCGTCAACATCAGCGTTTCAGCGGCTTCAAGTTGTCCGTCCGCGTTGGCTTGCACCTGTAATTGCGCCGTCGTCGCCCCCGCCGCCAGCACAAACGAGTTTGCGGTTAATGCGCTGATATTGCTGCCCGCGATCAGCGTGTAATCGCTGTTAGCCGCGCTACTGCCCGTGGTGTTAAAGCCAACCCGCAAGCCGCCTGTCGGCGCGGGGGCGTCTAAGTTGATGGTAAAAATGCCGTTCGTGCCGCCTTCGCTGGCAGATTGGGTGGCGGTTAAGGTGATGGTTGGGGTGGTCATGGTGTTTTCCGAAGTGAAAATAGCATAATGGGACAGTAAGTTTAGCCCATAAGTGACCAAGTAGGGAGAATCCGTTAGGCAATCCGCTCGTGGCGCACCGATGACAGTCCGTTGCCGCGAAACTACAGTGGTGTAGAGACGTAGCACCGCTACGTCTATGGATTACGCAAGGTATCCGATAAAGACGTTGCGGTGCAACGTCTCTACAGTGCGGAAGGGGTCAGCACATAAAATCAAACGCAGCCGCGGTGGGCATTAATGGTTCAAAAAATATATTGAGTTCATCAAGCAAATCGTTTTGCTGATGCGCTTGATTAGCGTAGTTGTAATGCCCCGCATCCAGAATAAATAGTTGTTTTTCGGACGGCAGTGCGTTGTAGATTGCAAATTGTCCCGGCGGTGCGACACACGGATCAAATCTTGCACAAGCGCAGTGCATAGGTACGGTTATGCGCAGTGCTGCGGTTGCGGCATCGTAATAACGCAATATTTTCAGGGTTTGTTTTTTGTGGCTTCGATAAAACTGCTGCAAGCTTTTGGCGCTGCCTTGTGTTGGTAACCTTAACCGTAATGGATGATTGCCAAAGGTGGGGACATTGAAATGCCCACGGGCAATCCGATGCTCATACGCCAGGGCCAACGCGCCAATGCCGCCAGCAAAGCTGATGCCCAGATAACCCAGGTGACCGTTTAAGTGCGGGAAAAATGCCAACATCGCACTGGTGGCCAGCCATACGTCGTCAACACACCCGCCCAGAATGTAGCGGTCAAGTTTGTCAATATCGTGCCTCACATGCCAATAGGGATCCGTTGAGATACCGGCTTGGGCGCTGAGGCCTAAGCCACGAAAGCACGGAAACAATAAGGCTGCATTTTCAAACGGAAGATGGAAGTCCGGCATGTCACGCCCACCATAGCCATGCCCAATAATGAAACCACGTTTGATAGCGCCCTGTTTGGGCAACAACAACCAGCCACGAATGGGGAAATTATCAGTCGAGGTATAATTGATGGCGAATATCAACCAATGTGGGTTATCACTGTTTATCCGGCCTGCATAGGGTTTCGGCGCAACAGTCAATGCGTTTTGATAGCGCTTTTGCCAGAAACCATCAAAATCTTTGGGTGCTTTGGGAGGGGGGACATCTATTAATTGATGTAAAGAATAACCGTAGGTTGGATCAAATCCATATTCACTTTTATTGCTAATGCTGTTGTTGTCGTCTGACATTGAAATCCTCCCAATACATAGCCTTATACCATCGTAATTATGACAGAATTATTTATACGGACGTTAAGGCATCAAAAATTTTAGTTATCGGTTTGTATCCTTCACTAACGCAGATTTTTGCGTTGGATGCCAAGGTTTATGGTGGCTGCAATGAGTATGTCTTTCGGTAAACCATGATTGGTATTTGGTGGTTTTCACAATGCCTTACCAGCCGCCGCTTGCTTGTTGATACCCAATGCTTAAAACAATGTTTACAATAAGCCCACGGAAAAGCTAGCAAAAATTTTTTATGCAGTGGTTTTATAAGCTGTATAACCCTAATAATCTGGATGTTGAAGACAAAATGAGTAATGAATATAACGCCGCAGCAATAGAAGTATTAAGCGGGTTGGAGCCGGTGCGCAAACGCCCCGGTATGTACACGGATACCACGCGGCCTAACCATCTGGTGCAGGAAGTGGTTGACAACAGTGTTGACGAAGCAATGGCCGGTCATGCAGATTGCATCGATGTCATTTTGTATAAAGATGGCGCGGTACAGGTTGTCGATAACGGACGCGGGATGCCGGTTGACCTTCACCCTGAACAGGGTATTCCCGGTGTTGAAGTGATTTTGACCCAGCTTCATGCGGGCGGCAAATTTTCCAATAAAAACTACCAATTTTCAGGCGGTTTGCATGGCGTCGGGGTTTCAGTCGTCAATGCCTTGTCGGCAAAACTGGAAGTGGAAGTCAAACGCAACGGCAAAGTGTATCGCATGGAATTTGCCGATGGCGACAAGCAAACCGAACTGGCTGAAACCGGCACGGTTGGCAAGAATAATACGGGTACTGCAGTAAAATTTTGGCCGAATGAAAAATATTTTGATTCCAGCAAGCTATCCGTTTCTAAGCTCAAGCACATTTTACGCGCCAAAGCGGTATTGTGTCCGGGGCTGAAAATCACCCTGAAAATCGAGCAAACCAATGAAGAGTATGTCTGGTGTTATCAAAACGGACTCAGGGAATATTTGCTGGACAGGATAGGCGATATTGAATTTTTCCCTGAACAACCGTTTATGGGCAGCAGTGCAGCGAATCATGAAGCGGTTGAATGGGGGATTGTTTGGGCGGTAGAAAATGGTTCGGAAATGCTGGCTGAAAGTTATGTCAACCTCGTGCCTACCGCACAGGGCGGAACTCATGTCAATGGCCTGCGTGCAGGTTTGACCGAAGCGATGCGCGAGTTTTGCGACATTAGAAATATCCTGCCGCGCGGCGTAAAAGTTGCGCCCGAAGATGTCTGGGAAAACTGTCATTTCGTGTTATCGGTAAAGCTCGAAGACCCGCAGTTTTCCGGTCAAACCAAAGAGCGGCTTAGTTCCCGCGAATGTGTGGCGTTTGTGTCTGGCGTTGCGAAAGACGGTTTCAGTTTGTGGCTTAATCAGCATCCGGCAGAAGGCGAGAAAATTGCCGATATTATTATTTCCAGTGCGCAAAAACGGTTGCGTTCCAATAAAAAAATCATCCGCAAAAAAATTACCGCAGGCCCCGCATTGCCTGGCAAACTGGCTGATTGTTCCGCTCAGGATATTGCGCGGACGGAGTTGTTTTTGGTGGAGGGTGACTCGGCGGGAGGTTCCGCCAAGCAAGCCCGTGAGCGTGATTTCCAGGCAATCATGCCGTTGCGCGGCAAGATTCTTAACACTTGGGAAGTGGAATCCAGCCAGGTCATGGCTTCACAGGAAGTGCATGATATAGCCGTTGCGCTGGGTATAGAGCCAGGTTCCAGTGATTTGCAAAACCTGCGTTACGGTAAAGTCTGTATCCTTGCCGATGCTGATTCCGACGGCAATCATATCGCCACGCTGATTTGTGCGCTGTTTTATCAACACTTTAATGCGCTGGTCAGTGCGGGTCATGTCTTTGTTGCAATGCCGCCGCTGTATCGGATAGATGTCGGCAAGCGGGTGTTTTACGCACTCGATGAGTCTGAGCGTCTTGGTGTGCTGGACCGTATCAAGGCCGAAAAGCTCAAAGGGCAAATCAATGTGCAGCGCTTTAAAGGTTTGGGTGAAATGAACCCTTCGCAGCTTCGGGAAACCACGATGAATCCTGATACCCGCAGGCTGGTGCAATTGACGATCAGCGAAAATGACGAAACTAGCGGGCAACTGGATTTATTGTTGGCGAAAAAACGTTCGCAGGATAGGAAAGCGTGGCTGGAAACTAAGGGGAATCTGGCGGACGTGTAGTTCCGTAGGGCGTTTTCGCGATAGCAAAACGCCATCGGTGTACCCGGAAGTGGCGGATTGCCTATCGGCGAATCCGCCTTACGAGTTAAGCCGCTCATGGTTCGACAAGCTCACCACGAACGGCTTAACCTCCGGCTGCCCCAGCTTAAGTTGGTAGCCCATGTTTTTTCACCCCATAGTTTTTTCAGTCACTAATGTAGGTTGAAAACGCTGTAATCACCCCCCTTTCCTCAACCCACCCAATCTACGGGCGGGCAAGTCCACCCTTTGTGCCACGGCATAGATGCTCGCCCATACTCTCGGCATCCAGCGGTTGGCTGATATAAAAACCCTGTATATCATCGCAGCGATGGGTACGCATAAAATCCCTTTGTCCGATAGTTTCCACCCCTTCGGCGATTACTTTCAGATTCATTGAATGCGCCATGGCGATAATCGCTTTGGCTATCTCCGCATCGTTCGTATTTACAGCCACATCGCGGATGAACGAGGGGTCGATTTTTACCGTATCGAAAGGAAAATTCTTAATGTAGGCCATGGACGAATAACCGGTACCAAAGTCGTCGATGGATAGCGTGATGCCCAACGCCTTTAGGTTCTGTAATTTGCTGATGGTTTGCTCGATATCCCGCAGCAAAATGTTTTCGGTCAGTTCCAGTTCCAGCCAGCAGGGTTCCATACCGACCTCCTCCAATACTTGCCCGACCAAGCGGACGAAATGGGGATGGCAGAACTGCCGCGCCGAAACGTTCACCGCCACCTTTACCGCTTTGCATGCTATTGCCTGCCAGCACTTGTTTTGAACGCAGGCGGTGCGCAACACCCATTCGCCGATGGCAACGATCAAACCTGATTCTTCCGCCAAGGCCATGAACTCCAGGGGATAAAGCAAGCCCTTCTCAGGGTGTAGCCAGCGCAGCAGCGCCTCAATTCCAACGACCTCTCCGGTGTTGGCATTGACCTGCGGTTGGTAATGCAGAACCAGCTCATCGCGCTCTATGGCGCGGCGCAACTGATTTTCCAGTATTAACTGCTCGGCAGCGCTTTCGTTCATGTCGGGCGTGTAAAGCTGGTGGCTGTTACGGCCATTGCGTTTGGCGAGATACATGGCCGAATCCGCATTTTTCATCAACGTTTCTGCGTCCATGCCGTCATAGGGATAAATGGCGATGCCAATGCTTGTGGAAGTGAAAATTTCATGTCTTTCGATCGTGATCGGCCTGTCGAAAGTCTTGATCACCTGATCCGCGACTTTGGTCGCGTCGTCGGTATTGGGAAGATTTGGCAACAGCAGCGTGAATTCGTCACCGCCAAGGCGGGCGACGGTATCGTCAGCACGCAGCAAGGCCTGCAATCGCTTGGCTACTTCCTGCAACAACCGGTCGCCTACATGGTGGCCGAAACCGTCATTGATCTGCTTGAAACGATCAAGGTCAAGAAACATCACCGCCAACTGCTGCCGGTTGCGATAGGCATGGGCGACAGCCAGTTTCAGCCGGTCGGCGAACAACAGGCGGTTGGGCAAATCGGTCAGTGCATCGTAATAAGCCTGATGGTGGATATGCGCCTCTTGCTGTTTGTACTTGGTGATGTCGTTGAAAACGCTGACATACTGCTGCACAACGCCATTTTCACCGCGAATGGCGGAAATGGTCAGCCATTCCGGGTAGGCTTCGCCGTCTTTGCGCCGATTCCAGATTTCACCCTGCCACTGCCCGGTACTCAACAGGCTGACCCACAGTTGTTGGTAAAACCGGACATCGTGGTGGTTGGAGCGTAGCAAACGGGGTGTCTTGCCGATGGCTTCCTCCGCCGTATAGCCGGTGATGCGGGTGAATGCCGGATTAACCGACAAAATTGTTCCGTCGCTATCGGCGACCAAAACGCCTTCCAGGGTATTTTCGATGACCTTGGCCGCCATTTTCAGCTCCAGATCCCTCTGCATGCGTTCACTGATATCGCGACCGGTCGCGTAAAACAAGGATTTATCCGGCGCACGGGTAGCCACCCATTCCGTCCATTGGTAGGCACTGTTCTTGCGCTGAACTCTTACCTGTATATTGACCATGGCCTCTCCACCGACCAGTTTGGCCAGCTCGGCATGCACCAGCGGCACATCATCCTGATGTATACGCTCCATATACGGCACAGCCAGCAATTCCTCCTTGCAGAACCCAAAAGTATGTTCACAGGCGCGATTGACCCGTTTCAGGTAACCGTCGAAACCGGCGATAAAAAGTAGATCGTGGGATAAGTCGAAAAACAGGTTAAGATTTTCTTCCGCCTGCCTGCTCTGGGTCACATCGTAGGCATATAGGCGTAAACAACCATACTCGGGCAGGAAACGCGAGTTGCGTTTGTAAACCCGATCACCGACCGCGATTTCCTCGGCAACTGCTCCATGCGTTGCCCTACCTTCTGCGTCCATGCAATCGTGGGTGATTTTCTCCATTGCCTGCTTGCAACGGAACAATAATTCGTCGAAATCGCCTAGCAGGGGATGCCGGTGGCCCAGTTCGCAAAGGTCGGAGAAAAGCGTCCGCGCGGACGGATTGGCGTAAACGATTTCCCCGGATACGGCAATCTCGATCACGATATCGGGATTTTTTTCGGGAAA
>JAUYEP010000174.1 GCA_030689765.1 Methylovulum sp. | reverse complement strand
TGTCAACGGCGACGGGCGGCTGGATGTGCTGTCGGCAAATGCGAGCAGTGACACCGTGTCGCTGTTACTGGGCAATGGGCAAGGCGGCTTTGCCGCGCAACAGACCTTTGCGGTGGATGATTATCCTTTCTCTGTCAGTGTGGGCGATGTCAACGGCGACGGGCGGCTGGATGTGCTGACGGCAAATGCGGAGAGCGGCAATGTGTCGCTGTTACTGGGCAATGGGCAAGGCGGCTTTGCCACGCAACAGACCTTTGCGGTGGGTGATGGGCCTCAATCGGTCAGTGTGGGCGATGTCAACGGCGACGGGCGGCTGGATGTGCTGACGGCAAATGCGTTCAGTGACAACGTGTCGCTGTTGGTCAATCAAAGCGATGCGGCGCAAACGCCTAGCGCCACATTAACGCTGCTCGATGTTGCCAAGGCGGGATTTACCCTCAGCCCTATCGCCGCGCAAAACACCGGCGAAGACGGCACCACGGCGAGTTATAGCCTTCGTCTGAACACCGCGCCGTTAGCCAATCAAAATGTCACGCTGACGTTTACCAGCAGCGACACCAGCGAAGGCGTGCTTGACAATCCCACGCTGATTTTCACCTCAAGCAACTGGGCAACCGCGCAAACCCTGACCGTGCGCGGCGTTGATGATGATTTGGACGACGGCGCGATACCGTATCAAGTCACCGCGAAAGTCAGCACCACGGATGTCTTTTATAAAACCTTAACCATTAGCCCCTTGAGTTTAAGCAATGCCGATGATGGCTTGGACATTGCTTTGGATTTGTATGGCGATGAAGGCGGTTCAAAAGTGGATGTATTAGTCGGAGGCAACGGCGCAGACAAACTGCACGGTTTAAATAAAGCCGATGATTTATCTGGTGGTTTGGGCAATGACTCGCTCTGGGGAGGCTATGGCGATGATTATTTGCGGGGTGACGCGGGCGATGATTACCTGGAGGGTGAGCAAAAAAATGACCGTTTAGAAGGTGGCGAGGGCAATGATTTCTTGTATGGCACGGGCGGCGGCTTAGACACGCTCATCGGCGGCGCGGGCAATGACACCTATTATTTAGACTTTGATACGTTAAAAGATGTCATCACCGATAACGGTTTAGCCGCTGACAGTGATACCGTGGTTATGCCGTATAACTTGACCCGCTACACCTTACCTGCGGGTATTGAGCAAGGCACTATCACAGAAGGCACCCAAGCCAGCAGCCTGACGGGCAATGCCAGTGATAACACCTTAACGGGTAACGCTGGCAAAAATACGTTAAGCGGCGCGGTGGGGCGTGATTCCCTGTTTGGTGGTTTAGGTAATGATGTGTTAAACGGCGGTGTTGGCAATGACGCTTTAACGGGCGGCACGGGTAAAGATACGTTTTTGTTTAACAGCGCAATCACAGCAAATACCGATAAAATCACTGACTTCAAACCGGTTGACGATACCATCAAGCTGGAAAACCAGATTTTCACCAAGTTGACCGTTACCGGTGTGTTAAATGCCAGCCAATTTGTTAAAGGCGCTAATGCGCTTGATCCTAATGATGTTGTCATTTATAACCCGACAACGGGCGCGGTGACTTATGATGCGGATGGCAGTGGCGCGGGTTTTGGGGTACAAATTGCTGTATTAGGTGTCAATTTAGCCTTGACTAATGCGGATTTTGTGGTGATTTAATTGCCAATATGTAGAGACGTTGCATTGCAACGTCTTATAAATCGTCTGGATATAAATTGATAACGGTTATGGAAAAATCGAATGACCGACGGGCACAGTCAGTCAGGTAGGTAGGGTGGGCAGCGCTGTTCTGCCCACCATTTGACGACGAAATGGTGGGCAAACGATAACGCTGTTTGCCCACCCTACTTGGCTGAGATACGCTCTACACGGCCGCGAATACCTGACCCTATTCTTGTTCCATCATAATCGGAGAAATCATGAAAATATCCAAAATCGGCTTTAACCTGTTATTGCTTACGGCGCTTGTTGTCTCGCTAAAGACAGGAAACGCCGCAGACTCATCCTTCGCGCCTAAAGTGCTTAATCAGACCCGTACACCCTTTGTGGGTTATTACCCAAGTTGGCTAAATCTTCCCGATAAGCGCTTGGATCAGGTTTCACGCACGTTTTCCCATGTTTTCCTGTCTTTTGCCTTGCCGAATATCGGCCCATTCACGGCACAATCAACGCATTTTGCCAAAACTGGACTAGATTTTGAGGATTCTATTTCGAACATCCGCGCCCAAATCGAAATATTACAGCGTGACGGCATCCAGGTGATTTTATCGGTGGGAGGATCCCAGGCTGCTTTGGTGGCAAAAAAACATGGTCGGGCTTGGGAGAATCTGGTCGGGCAAAAGAAATACCGTGAACGTTTGCTGGTGCTCGCTAATAAACTTGGCGTGGATGGCATAGATATGGATTATGAGGCGGCCAGCCGCAACAATAATGCAACTGTCACACAATACGCCAAAGTCATGGATGTTCTACACGGCCTTGCAAAACGCTTGAATGCCCTGAATGCCGCCG
Source organism: Methylovulum sp. (assembly GCA_030689765.1). Taxonomy (GTDB): domain Bacteria; phylum Pseudomonadota; class Gammaproteobacteria; order Methylococcales; family Methylomonadaceae; genus Methylovulum. Next base: position 2,025 of record JAUYEP010000174.1, on the reverse strand, counting down.
GAAATCCCAACCCACGGTTATTTGTGTTAACCACCTCACCCATAGGTGCAGATTGTGCGCCGGAAACAAAGTCTGACGAAACTTGCCAGCAATTGCAGCTGAATTCCGCTTGGGCGGGGGCAGGGGTCGAGCGGCGGCTTCTAAAAGAGCGCGGCAAGGCTAACCTGGTTGATATGCTGAATATCATGTCTTACGACATAGGCTTCCGTGCTTATGACCCGCAACTGGCTTATGAACAGTATCGCGCGCTGATACCCGCAGGCATTCCTGTCAATGTAGGCTTGGAGGTGTTGGATTCGGCTGTCATCGGCGGTTCACAGGGGGCTGAAAAATCACTGTTGATGCTCAACGATGATGACGTGGATGCCGATGCTTGCCCTGGCACGGTAATGCTCAACGACCAGTATTCGGCAATTTGGGATACGCCGCCCACCTTACGCGTCATTAATCGCCCTTATTCGGTGGAAACATTGGCTACGCTTATCAATACCGCAAATCAAGAAAAAGGCCGGAGTGATGGGCTATTGCTTTGGTCTTTATTTCGCATCGAATCGGAAAACTTGGATCCGGGCCAGGTAAGTTGTAAAGGTCTCACTGCCGCCACACCCGAAACCACCAGAATACGCGCTGCTGAAATCATGGGCTGGCCTGTTGACGGGTTGAATGTTGATTGAGCCTTATCCCGACGGGCTGGGTGGTTACATATCCTGGCCCGACCTGAACACAATTACGGTAACCCGTAAGGGGATTCGCACGAGCAATCCGCCACAATAAACCTTGAATTAGGTTTATTGCCCGTGACATAAAAATACACTTCGGCATCCGATACTTTTTTGAACCATTAACCAGTTGTACCCACAACACAATCAATAAACCATAATAACTACGGGAGAGTTTGAATGAACCGCGAATATCACAAATGGTGGAGTGATAATTTACAACGCGATATGGAGTTACTGATATTTGGCCATGCCGGGGCAAAAGTGCTGGTTTTCCCTACCCGTGATGGTCGGTTTTATGAGTACGAGAAGCTGGGCATGGTCGAGGCACTAAAGCACAAGATAGAACAGGGCTGGCTACAACTTTACTGTATTGATGGGATTTACTCAGAGAGTTTTTACTGCGGATGGGCGCACCCTTCCGGACGGATCCAGCGCCATATCTCATTTGAAGATTATATCCTTAATGAAGTGCTGCCTTTTATGAACAAAAAAAATGCCCACGAATGTGTGATTTCACATGGTTTAAGTCTGGGTGCATTTCATGCCGCGAATATTGCCTTTCGCCACCCGCAATTGTTTAGAAAGCTGGTGGCTTTTTCAGGCCGTTATGATCTCACGTTGAATATTGAATGCTTCAATGACCTTTTAGATGGTTTTTATAGCGAAGATGTTTATTTTCATACGCCCAGCCATTTCCTGCCGAATCTGGAGTGTGAGCGGCATCTAAATAGCCTTAGGGCAATGGATATTGTCCTGGTGATAGGCAGTGAAGACCCGTTTTTACACAATAACCAGCAGCTCAGTTCAATATTGCATAAAAAGGGCATCCATCATCAATTGCTGATCTGGGATGAACGGGCCCACAGCGGTTATTACTGGCGACGCATGGCGCCGCTATATATCTAAGCCAGCCACTGTTTCAGTTGAGTTACTACCCATTCCCCGTCATCCAGCGTCATATCGTGGCCTGCCCAAGGATGGCTTCTCAGTTCCAAAGCCCATTTTTTACTGATGGCCTCTGAACACAATGGCGCAACTAGCCTGTCCCCTTTGCCGTTTAGTAATAAAACAGGTTGGCCCGGCTTGGCATCGTCGGGCCGATAACCTGCTGCTGCAATGATCTGGCGTAAACTGTTGTTAAGACTGATAGGGCGTTCAGCCTGTATCTTTTCCCATTCATTAGCGACGCTTTCATATTGATCTTCGCGATTGCTGACTAATCGTACAATCCCCAGCTCCCGACGATGCACATCGCTCTGCACCGCCAGCATGATAACTTTACAGTAACTTTGCCAGCGCAAAC
>JAUYEP010000062.1 GCA_030689765.1 Methylovulum sp. | reverse complement strand
CAGAAGCCTTAAATTGCCGGGTGTGTTGTTTTTCGGTGTGATTACCAACCTCGCCGCATCGACCATTTTGTGGTCGGTATCCGTTGGCGCACAGCAGTACCAGACGCCGCTGACCATCGTCTTTTGGGTCATACTCATTTTGATGCAGATTCTTGCGGCATTTATCCTGATGATTGAAAGCCTGGAGATTGCTGAAGTCGTCTGGCATCGGAAAGGCGCAAGGACGTTTCAACCCCTGACGCCAACGGCAGCATTCAAATACCCTAAAGTGTCGCTGCATTTGCCTATCCATAACGAACCGCCAATGATGGTGCGCAAAACCCTGGAAGCCTTGGCAAAAGTCGATTATCCCCATCTGGAAGTCCTGGTGATGGATAACAACACCAAAGACCCCGCTATTTGGGAACCGGTGCGTGATGATTGTGAGCGCTTGGGGCCGATGTTCCGGTTTTTTCATTTGGAAAACTGGCCGGGGTTTAAAGCTGGGGCGATCAACCACGCCTTGGAACAAACCGCCCCTGATGCAGAAATCATTGCCGTCATTGACAGCGACTATATCTTGTCACCCGATTGGCTCAACTGCATGGTGCCGTATTTTGATAATGAAAATGTCGGCTTCGTGCAATCGCCGCAGGATTACCGCGACCGCCATCAAAGCACGTTTAAAAATATATGCTATTGGGAATATGCCGGATTTTTTAACATCGGCATGGTGCAGCGCAACGAATACAACGCGATTATCCAGCACGGCACGATGACGATGATCAGAAAATCAGCGTTGCTGGAAGTTGGAAAGTGGGCGGAATGGTGTATTTGCGAGGATAGCGAGCTGGGTGTGCGCCTGTATGAAGCCGGCTATGATTCGGTTTATGTCAAAGATTCGTTTGGTCGTGGCTTGATGCCAGACACCTTTTCAGGTTATATGACGCAACGTTTCCGCTGGGTTTACGGCGCGATGCAGATCATTAAAGGCCATTGGCGCAGCTTCTTGCCCACTAAAAAATCACCGCTTACCGCAGCGCAACGTTATTACTTTATTGCCGGTTGGTTGCCGTGGTTTTCGGATGCGCTGGCCTTATTGTTCACCAGCACCAGCTTGTTATTGACCGCCGTGATTGTTTACGATCCGATACACAGCGAATTGCCGGTCAATGCCTTTTTACTGCCCACTATCGGCTTGTTCAGTTTTAAAATTCTGCGTGGTTTGTGGCTGTATCAGGCGCGTGTCCCGTGTTCGGTGTGGCAATCCTTGGGCGCGGCATTGTCGGGGTTGTCCTTAACGCATACCGTTGCCAAAGGCACGATACAAGGCCTGTTCACGTCCGGCAAACCATTTATGCGGACGCCAAAATACGAAAAACAAGGGCCCTTGTTTGCAGGGCTGATGATTATCCGGCAAGAAGTTATCTTATTGATATTATTAGGGTCGGCGATTGCCGCGATGGTCTCTCTGGAGCATTTCGACAACTTGAGCGGTAAACTTTGGATATCGGTTTTATCCGTGCAGGCCGTGCCATACATCGCTACGTTATTGACCTTGCTGATCAGCGTCGCGCCGAGTTACGGCAAAAAAGGGAAACTGTTGGCTGAAGAGTTGGATGACGAGTAGGGTTCAGCAGTATTGAACAGCAGCAAGGGGGTAGTACGCCATCCCCACTTGCTGCTATTGCCAAAAATCATCTTGCTCATCATCATGCCGTGTTTTGAGTTTCTGCGCTTTTTGATAGGCGCTTTGCGCTTCTTTTAACTTCCCTAGCGCGTCAAAAACCAGACCAAGATTTTGGTACCAGCGGGCGTGCCCAGGATGATGGGCGATCGCTGCTTTAATAAATTCTAATGCCGGTTCCAGCTTGTTTTGTTGAAACAAAGCGACACCCAGCATGTGCATTGCGGCAGCATGGTTAGGATTTTTGCTTAAAATGGCTTCAAACACGGCGGTGGCCTGTTGGCTTTGATTTGCATACAGGCATTCCATGCCTTTAAAGAACAGTCCGGCAGGCAGTTGCTGGGTATTGGGACGGATAGTCAAGTCTGGTTTTGCAATGGGCGCGTTAAGCACGGTCTCCAGCGGTTCTAAAAATTGCTGATAGCGCCGCCACTTTTCTGTCGATGTTTTATAAATGGGTTGCCGCACCTGCCAGATACTGGCCGTTTTTACAGCGCGTTCCAGATTTTGATAATTCAGCACGGCTTCCGTCCATTCCAAATCCAGATAATCCAGTATTTTTCGTGCCGCAGTTTCGATGTCTTCAACCACCTCTTCATAACGTACCGTCAATATCGGTTTAGCCAACACCTTATCCCAATGTGCCATCAGGCTTTGATAATCGCGCAATTGCCCGCCGATGTCCGCTAAATCATAAGCGAAACCCATACCGCCAAACTTGGCCTGATAATCAGTAAAATAGTTGGAAACCGCCACATCGCGCGGCTCACGCAAGACATGAATAATCGCTGCATTAGGAAATAACAGGCGGATTAAACCGATATGTTCAAAATTATGCGGTAATTTATCGACAATATAATGTGCATCAGTAGCGTAGGTTTTCAGTTCATCCAGCACTAACGCCGCAAATTTGCGTGATAATTCCGCGTTAAGATCATTAACACATTCGGGATAATGTTGGCCTGAGCCTATATGTTGTTCCCAAGCATTCAGCCTTTGAATCACGTTGGATAGAATACCGATCTCACCAGCAACAAAAATATCGGGATGACCACCTAGCAGTTGCTCTACTAAGGTCGTACCCGAACGCGGCATACCCAGTACGAATACCGGCAGAGTAGAGGGATTGCCATAATCTCTGCGTTCGGCAAAGAACGCGTGATTAAAAGTACGTCTGATGGCGATACCATCCTCGTTGTGTTTTTTCGCACTATAGGATAAATATTTACGGCAAGCCGCGTTGGCTTCATTAGCAAAATGAAAGGCTTTGTCGTAGTCTTTACGATGCTCCCACGCAGCGGCCAAATCAAATAATAAGCCGCTGGAAACTGGCCCTTGCAGACTGGGCATATACGCCATTTTTTCGATGCGGGCTAAAATGTCAGGGTCATCAGGAAAACGTCTCGCGTTAATCAATGCGCTGTAACCGGCAATCGGATATCTTGCCGTCACGGCTTCAAATCGGGCAATTGCCTCATCGACACGCCCCCATTGCAACAATAAATGACCAATACCTAAACAGGCAGGCACATAATCCGGTACCAATTCCAAAGCCTCACGGTAATAATTTTCTGCTTGTTGTCCATCCCTATCACAACTTACGCTAGCCATTGCGACCAAGGCTTCAGCACGCTCTACACCAACTTTTCCTGCGGTTAGCGCCAGTGCTTTTTCGGCGGCGGCACGGGCGTGTTTTTCATCGAAATGACGTTTACCCAATTGGGCAAGTTGCGTCCAGAATGACGCATTGTCAGGGGCTATCTTGACGGCAGCACACAGACAATGCACAGCCTCGCCATAATGACCCATGACACTGGCTAGAGAAGATAACTGCATTAATAGCCCGGTGTCTTCGGGATGTTTAAGCAACGCCTTACGCAAGTGATATTCCGCTTCGTCATGTTTATCCTGCGCCGCCAATACCAGCGCCAATAATTTAATGCACTGGATTTCATCGGTGTCGGTTTCCAGGGCTTGCTGAATAGCGGTTTCGGCATCAGACCAGCGATCCAGGGCAATATAAGTGTCCACCGCCACCAGCAACCACTGTTCTTTACTATGGCCGCCCAGTATTTGCGCTTGCTCAACATGGTGTATTGCCGTTTCCTTATCGGCCAAATTGACCGCACAACGTGCGAGGTTAATATGTAATGACGCGCGTTGTGGCTCTGGACAGTGTTTAAGGCCTTCGGATAAATCGGTCATCGCTTTGGTATATTGTCCGGTTTGCATTAACACCAGACCACGCCGTGTTTGCGCCAGCGAATATTCCGGGTTTATTGCCAGGGCTTTATTCAGGTGTTGCAGTGCCAAAACCGGCTCTTTTAATAGAATATGGATACCTGCCATATCGGTCAATGTTGCTGCATCAAATGCCTGTGGGGTATGTTGCAGCTTTTGCAGGCATCCCCGTCCGGCGTCGAAATCACGGTTTTGACAAAACAGCGTACCTAGTAACGCGAGTATCGCTGAGCTGTTTTCTAATGCCAAAGCGTGTTGGCAGGCATCAATAGCGGCTTCGAGTTGGCCTTGTTGTTGCAGATTTCTGATAGATGAAAGTGTCGATGGCATTTTAGAGGTAGATTGATTGGAATAATGGGTGAGCCGTTCTACCAGGAGATCAACACCAGTGTCTTCGAATTGAGCGGTTACTCCACCAATTGAATAATCTGATTAAGCCGCTCACAAACTTGAATAAATAAGGCGTTGTTTAATGCGCCTAACGGATGTGGTTTTGCACCGCGCAATCGCCAGTCAAATGATTTGGGCTGATGGCAAAGCACATAACTGGTTTTATCGGCCTTACGTCCAGAGGCCTTACCCACGGCAACCGCAAAAGGATTATCTGCATTGTATTCTGCTGTAGTCATGGGCAGGCCAATGACCAGTGAGGTTTTATCATTAAAAATGCGTGGTGACAGCACCAGGAAAGGATGAATGTCGCGCATTTCCTGCCCAACTTGCGGATTGCAATCAATCCAGATGATGTCCCGGCGCTGGGGTAGCCACGGATCAACTGCTTTTACCATTGCTCCGCGCCCAATCTTTGCCGCGTTGCCATCACTTCGCCGCCGTGTCGGGCGCGATCAAAATGGGCTAACCGTTGTTCTAGGGTCAACGGTTCATCAAGCACGGGCGTAATAATAATTCGGTCATCGACAACGGCAATCTTCACCCGTTGATGGGCATGTAAATGCGCTGCACGCGCGATTGCCGCCGGCAAGCGCACCCCCAAATTATTGCCCCACTGTTTTATATCCAGTTCAACTTCAGTCATGACGAAACTCCAGATAGTATATGTTTAAACATAAGTATAAACATTAGGGTGATTGTAATCAAATGGGCAATCAAATATCAGCAATTCTCATTATGACTTTTAGGCGTTCATGTTGCCCGTCATTCCGGCATGGATGCCGGAATCCAGTCACAAGGATGTGAAGCTTAAGGTTTACAGTTATGCTAAATCAAGCTCTTGTGAAGTATCTAAGCTACCATCCATGGCACTGGATTCCGGCATCCATGCCGGAATGACGGCGAAATTCGTCATAATGAGAATTGCTGCTTCCTGCCCTAACGGTCGGCAACAGCAAACCGCCATCGGTGCGCTTGCGTAAGGTGGGTTGCATGTCAGCGAATCCCTACAGTTTTCAATTATAAAGTCACAACTTTTTCATATTTCACAAGTACTCTAGTGTGCTAAGTGTGCGGTACTGTAACCATTAATCCATTTTATAGACGAGGAATAAATCACCATGAAAACAGCCCATTTTAACATCTTGCCCGTTGGCGCTATACGTCGTGAAATCCTAATTGCCGATGCCCAAGTGGAAAACTTGGATGTTCTGCTGGCAGGCATCAATCCTGACGTAGACGCTTGGCTTGTAGAGCCTGGGCAAGATGCTATGGGCTTGATATTTAAAGCGTTGGCGCAGACTGGGCTACAAACCCTGCATTTTTTGGGTCACGGTGCGCCTGGGCAAATCAACTTGGGTGGCCGCGCTATCACCGCAGCAGATTTTCGTAGCCGTTTTGACGGCGCGGCAGAGCGGGATTTAGATATTGCTTTTTGGTCTTGCCAGACTGGGGCTGGCGATAAAGGTCAAACCTTTGTCCGTGCATTAAGCGAGGCTACCGGTGCGCGGGTGGCAACGGCTAGTGGGTTGGTGGGTGCTGCGAATAAAGGCGGTGAGTGGAGCTTGGATGCTGGGGTGGCTGTGCCGTTTAGTGTGGTAGCGCGGGAGGCGTATGTTGGTGTGCTGGCACTTTCGGCAGGCAGCATTGCATTTGTGGGGTTTAACGCTGATGGTAACGATGGTTTTGCAGTCATTGCTTTAGAAGAAATCGCGGCAGGGCAGGTCATCTATTTCAGGGATGATGAGTGGGATGGCACCAGTGCTTTCAACACCGGTGAGGGTATTGTAACCTGGACAAATGCCGGTACTGCTTTGGCGGCAGGTACTATAATTGAGTTTACTAATACAGGCTCCACACAAGCTACCACGGCAGTTGCCGTCAACCTTGGCAGCGCGTCAGTTGCTGGTGCAACTTCATCGACAGGCACTGTAAATCTAGGCAGCAGCGGCGAAGGGCTTTATGCCTACACAAGTACTGTCAATGCCACTTCAGGCGTTTTTACTTTCCTCTCTGCTTTTGCCAACAGCGGATTTATTAGCCCCTCAACTGGTTTCTTAACTAACACGGGTCTCACTGCTGGCATCAATGCCATTGCATTTACCACAGGTTTTGATGTTTTCGCCTACAACCCCGCAACCCCAACCACCGGCGGCAGCACTTTTGTCGATAAAGCAACGGCATTAACAGCCTTCAACAATATCGCCAATTGGCTGAGTGAAGATGGCTCTGGAGATCAAAATGCTAACAGCACAATACCGGATGCCCCATTTCGCACTAATGCTCCACTTAATGGAGTGACCTTCACTATAGGTGGCGCATCCACCCCCACCGTCAACCTCTCAACCAGCACCAACATCGGCACTGAATCAGGCACCACCGCCATCACCGTCACCGCCACGGCATCCAGTGCCGTCACCGGCGACCAAACCCTAAGCGTAGCGGTTTCAGGCACGAACATCACGGCAGATGATTACACACTGTCAGGCTCAACGATCACCATCCCCAATGGCCAAACCACCGGCACAGTCACTTTCACCGTTGTAGACGATGCAACTATTGAAGGTAGCGAGACGGCAACGGTCACTATTTCCAGCCCATCTGCGGGTATCACGCTCGGTGCCACAACGACGCAAAACATCGCCATCACCGACAACGATGCCGGCGGCAACCTGAGTTACAGCACAGGCACACTGAACGAAGCCCACGCACTGGATGGCTCCATCAGCGACAAGATAACCATCACACTCACTGGCGGCGACACGTTTACGGGCAGCAACGGGGACAACCTCATCACCGGCGGCAAAGCCAGCGTCAGCAATGTGCCAGCAGGCCTTACCGCTGCGCTCAACCGCACCAGTGGCAGCATGGCAGAACTGAGTTTTACCGGCACAGCAAGCAGCCACACCAACGCCAATGATGCAAGCAATATCAGCTTAACTTTCAATGACTCGGCCTTTCTCAGCAACAACGCAGCCGCCATCACCAATTCAACCAAAAGCGACTTGGGGCTTAACTTTGCCGATACGGGAACACCGGGTACGATCCAAACCTTTACCCCCAACACCGGCGCCACCGCTGGCAGCTCCGACGCATCCACCGCCTTGGCGCTGGACGCTAACTGGATGGTGGTGGGCGACGACGAAGCCAGCGTGCTGCGCGTCTATCCGCGCGAAGGCGGCGCGGCGGTGAAAGAATGGAGCTTTGCCTCCGATCTGGGCATAGGCAGTACCGAGTTGGATCTTGAAGCCGGCACACGCATCGGCAACACGCTGTACTTCATTGGCTCGCATGGCAACAAAAAAGATGGTGCGGAGCAGGACAACCGCGAACATTTGTTTGCAGTCACTGTTTCCGGCACAGGTGCAAACACACAGTTTACTTACCAAGGCCAATTCGCCGGACTGGAATCTGCATTAACAACCTGGGACAGCAGCAATGCCCACGGTAAGGGCATCAACTACTTTGGCCTGACTGCCTCGTCTGCCGCCCCGGTCATCCCCGAACGGGTGAATGGCTTTTCCATCGAGGGCATGAGCGCCTCACAAGATGGCACACAACTGTTGCTGGCATTCCGCGCCCCGCTATCGGACACGATCCTACGACAAAAAGCGGTTATCGTGCCTGTGGCGGTAGCAGGTCTAATTGGCGGCACAACCCCCACTTTTGGCACGCCATTCGAACTCGATCTGGGCGGTCGCGGCATCCGCGCCATCGAAAAGGCGGTTGGCGGCGGCTACCTTATCCTCGCAGGGCCCGCAGGCTCTGCCAGCACTGAGGTCACGCACGACTTCCGCCTGTACCGTTGGGAGGGCACCAGCAACGCAGCCACTGAGCTGGAGGTGAGCCTGGACACCCTAAGGGACAGCACCGGCGGCAGCTTCGAAACCATTGTCGACGCTTTGAGCACGGCGAATGGTACGCTGGTGCAACTGCTACAAGACAACGGCGACACCATTTGGCCGGGTAAAACTTCAGTTTCCAAAGACCTGCCTGCCAATGAGCAACAATTTCAAGGCAATTGGGTGGGCATTGGCGCGGACGTGACCGACAGCACCTCACCAACACGGGTGAGCAGCTCACCTGCCGATAATGCAAGCAACGCGGCGGTCAACGCCGATCTGGTGTTTAAGTTTGACGAGGGCGTAAAAGCGGGCGCAGGCAGCTTTGTCATCAAAAAACTGAGCGATGACAGCGTGGTGGAAGCCATTGCCGCCAACGATGCCAAAGTAACCATTGCCTACAACACCGTCACCATCAACCCGACTGCCAACTTGGAAACGGGCACGTCTTATTACGTTGAAACAACAGGCAATGCCATCACCGACCACTCGGATAATCCTTGGGCGGGTTTGACAGGCACGGCTGCCTATGACTTCACCACAGCCGTGCCAGCACCCGCGCCAACAATACTCATCACAGAAGTCAACTCGAACGCTACTGGCGGAGACTTTTTCGAGCTGTACAACTACGGCGCATCACCAATCGACCTTACAGGCTGGAAGTGGGACGATGATTCAGCGAATTTTAATGATGCGGCTGTGGTCACTTTCCCTGCTGTAACCCTAGCTGCCGACGCAAAGCTGGTCGTCGTGAACACTGCGGATGCGGCTGCGTTCCGCACCGCGTGGAACCTCCCCGCCAGCACAGCGGTAATTGCGGTCGCAGGGCCTGGTCTCGGCAGCGCCGATGCGGTTGCCCTGTTTGATGCCGCAGGTCATCTGGTGACCGGCTTCAATTACAAAGCCACTGCCATCACAGCCAGTGATGGCACTGCAATTCAGCCGATGGTCCGCGCAGACGGCTTAGCGACTATTGGCGCCCATGCGGGTGTGGCAGCCGGAGGAGTTGGTAACTCTGTTTCAGCTATTTGGGATGAGCAATCCACCAGTCTCCCCAAATACACCTATGCCCAGAATGGTCAGCTCGGTGTGTTTATGCAAGCCAATGGGGTAGGCTCACCAGGTGTCACAAAGGGTGCTAACCTTGCCACGCCCTACACCGAAACCTTTTCCACCAATTTGGGTGAGTTCACCGCCTACAGCAAGGACGCGGATGCCGCCCACACTTGGTTCCGAAACGCCAGCGCCAACGCCGCCGAAGCCAACGCCTTCAGCGACACTGCCGCAGCCAATGACTGGCTTATTTCCAAAGGCTTTGACCTCAGTCAGACCAGCCTGGAATTCCTGAGCTTCACCACTTGGACGCAGTTCACGGACACCGGCATCGCCAATCCCGAAGTCAGGGTGAAATACTCCACCAACTACAGCGGCGCAGGCGATCCGACGCTGGCTATCTGGACGGAGCTAAACTATACCTCTTCGCCTGAAAACAGCTCACAAACCACAGCTTCCGGCCTGATCGACCTGTCCGCCATCAACGCCAACAACGTGTATTTCGCCTTCCAATACACCTCTTCGGGCACAGGTTCGAGCAGCTCTGCAAGCTGGCGCGTGGATGATGTCAGGATCGAGGGCTACACCGGATCGGTGCTGTCAATTGCCGCCACCGATGCCAGTAAGATTGAAGGCAACAGCGGCAACACCCCCTTCACCTTCACTGTGGGCCGTGCGGGTGACACCTCAGGCGCTTCAACGGTGGACTGGGCGGTGAGCGCTGCCGCAGTCGATGCAACAGACTTCAGCGGCGGCACCCAGCCGTCAGGTTCAGTGAGCTTTGCCGCAAGTGAAACCAGCAAGCTCATCACAGTGAATGTGAATGGCGACACGACCATCGAAAATAACGAAGCGTTCACCGTCACGTTGTCGAATCCGACCGGCGCGTCAATCGCACTGCCCACCGCCACAGGCACCATCCAGACCGATGATGTTGCCATCACCAAAATCTCCGCCGTGCAAGGTTCTGGCAACACGGCGGCGCTTAACGGGCAAGCCGTTTACGTCGAGGGCATGGTCACGGCCTACCTGCCTAATCTGAAAGGCTTTTTCATTCAGGAAGAAGCGGCGGACCAGGATGCCGACGCAACCACTTCTGAAGGTGTGTTCGTTTACTACGGAAACACAACCCTGGCAGGCTTGAACGCCAACAGCGTGGGCGACATTGTCCGCATTGGCGGTACGGTGTCTGAGTTTAACGGCATGACGGAAGTGACAACGCCGACACTTTTCACGGTAATGACCGATAATGCCACCGCCAACCTGCCCGCTCCCGTTAGCATTACCCTGCCCGTAGCCAATATGGTCAACTGGGAAGCCGTGGAAGGTATGCGTGTGCAAGTAAGTTCCGCCACGGGCGGCGGTAAATTGGTGGTGACAGATAACTACAACCTAGGCCGCTACGGGGAAGTTACACTGACTTCAGATGCGCTGCTAAACCAATATACTGAAGATTCTGTGCCTAGCGTCAGTGGCTACACTGCCTATCAGGCCACAGTGCAGAAAGGCCAGATTATCTTGGATGACGGCAGCAGCACCCAAAACCCTGATCCCACTATATACGGGCGCGGGGGCAACCCCTTGGACGCCAGCAACCCTTTGCGTGCTGGGGATTCGGTAACCAGCATCGTGGGTGTGCTGGGCCAATTGACTTCGTCAGGTGATCTGCCCTATCAAACCACCTACCGCGTACAAGCCACCGCCCCCGTCAGCTTCACCGGCGATGCCCGTCCAACCCCTAGTGATCTGCCTGCGGCCATCACTGGCGCGGAAATCAAGGTGGCATCGGCCAACGTGTTGAACTATTTCACCACGCTGGGCGCCGCCAACTTCACCACCCCCAATGGCACTGCCCAACAAGGGCGCGGCGCAGATAACGCCACAGAGTTTGGGAGGCAACAGGCCAAGGCCGTTGCCAACCTGCTGGGGCTGAATGCCGATGTCGTTGGCCTAATGGAGATACAAAACAACGGCTTTGGTGATGGCACCAGCGCATTGGACTCGCTGGTTGATGCGCTAAATGGCGTGGCGGGTGCGGGGACTTATGCCTACATTCACGGCCCTTACAAGGATGGCAATGGTGCGGATGCCGTCACGGCGGGTGACGATGCCATTATGGCAAGCATTATTTACAAACCTGGCAAAGTCACGCCAATAGGCCAGGCCGCTGTACCCGACGTATCAAATGCCGCCTACGTTGCCTACACCGCCACCTACGGCAACCGCGTACCTGTAGCGCAAACCTTCAAGTCCAATGCCGACAACGAAGAGTTCACCGTCGTGGCGAACCATTTCAAGTCCAAAGGCAGCGTGAATGACCCTGACATTGGTGATGGTCAAGGGGCAAATAACCAGGCACGCCTGCTGGCAGCACATGAGCTAATGGCCTGGTTGGACACCCACCCCACCGGTAGCGCCGATAGTGACATATTGCTGGTTGGCGACTTCAACGCCTACAGCAAGGAAGACCCCATCACCTACATCGATGCCAATGGCTACAACAAGGTGTCCAACGGGCTGTCCTATTCTTTCGACGGGCTCTGGGGTTCACTGGATCATGTTCTGGCCAGTGATTCATTGACCATCCAAGTCAGCGGCACAGCGAAATTGCATATTAACGCTGAAGAACCTACCGTCCTGGATTACAACACTGAGTTTAAATCCGCCGGGCAAATCGCCAGCTACTACGCAGCAGATGCTTACCGCTCCAGCGACCATAACCCGATTTTGGTCGGCTTGAATCTAAACAGCGCCCCTGTGTTCACGTCAGGAAGCACCGGCAGCATCACTGAAAATACCGCTATCAGCACCGTGATTTACACCGCCGTCGCCACAGATGTGGATCCAAGCGATACGCGTACCTACAGCCTGAAACCGGCAACCGGCGATGTTGCCTATTTGAACATCAATGCCAGCACCGGCGCTGTGACGCTGAAAAGCCCTGCCGACTATGAAGCCAAAGCCAGCTACAGCTTTACCGTGGTGGCTACCGATTCCGGCAGCCTGATGGCTGAAAAAGCGGTGGTTGTGAGCGTGACCGATCTCTATGAAGCACCTGAGATTGTCTATCAAGCCCCAGTGATTACCTCGGGTAGCACGGGCAGCGTCAATGAAAACGCCGCAGCTGCCACCACCGTGATATACACCGCCATCGCCACCGATGCGGATGGCGATATGCGCAGCTTTAGCCTGAAACCGGCAACCGGCGATGCCACCTTGCTGGACATCAGCGCCAGCACCGGTGCCGTGACGCTGATTAGCGCCGCCAACTTTGAAGCCAAAGCCAGCTATAGCTTTACCGTGGTTGCAACCGACACGGCGGGTCTGACGGCTGAAAAAGCAATCATCGTGAACGTGGCCAATGTCAACGAAGCGCCTGTATTCAACTCAGGAAGTATCGGCAGTGTGGCGGAAAACGCGGCTGCCAGCACCGCAATTTACACTGCAACCGCTACTGATGTGGATGCGGGAGATACACGCAGCTACAGCCTGAAACCGGCAGCCGGGGATGTTGCATTATTGGATATCAATGCCGTCGCCGGCGTCGTGACACTGAAAAACCCAGCCAACTTTGAAACCAAGGCCAGCTACGGCTTTACTGTGGTTGCAACCGATGCTGGTGGTTTGGCGGCAGAACAAGCGGTGGTTGTCAGCGTCAGCAATGTTAACGAAGCGCCTGTGTTCAGCTCGGGCAGTATTGGCAGTGTTGCGGAAAATGCGGCTATCAGCACCCCGGTTTACACTGCAATCGCCACCGATGCGGATGCTGGCGATACGCGCAGCTTTAGCCTGAAACCGGCAACCGGCGATGTCGCCTTGCTGAACATCAGCGCCAGCAGCGGTGCTGTGACGCTGAAAGATCCAGCCAACTTTGAAGCCAAACCCATTTACAACTTTACTGTCGTCGCAACCGATACAGTGGGTCTGGCGGCAGAACAAGCTGTGGTTGTCAGCGTCAGCAATGTTAATGAAGCGCCTGTGTTCAGCTCGGGCAGCATTGGCAGTGTTGCGGAAAATTCGGCTATCAGCACCGCGATTTACACGGCAACCGCTACCGATGTGGATGGCGATATGCGCAGCTTTAGCCTGAAAGCGGCAACGGGTGATGCCGGCTTACTCAGCATCAATGCCAGCACCGGTGCCGTGACGCTGCTTAATGCTGCAAACATTGTAGACAAACCCAGCTATGGCTTTACCGTGGTCGCCACCGATGCGGGCGGTTTAACGGCGGAACAAGCGGTTGTTGTTAGCGTCAGCAATGTTAACGAAGCCCCCGTGTTCAGTTCGGGCAGCGTCGGCAGTGTTGCGGAAAATGCCGATGCCACTACTACGATTTACACCGCCGTTGCTACTGATGCCGATGCAGGGGATACGCGCAGCTACAGTTTGAAACCTGGAACCGGTGATGTGGCCTTGCTTGACATCAACACCAGCACGGGTGTCGTGACACTGCTTAATGCTGCAAATTTTGAAGCCAAAGCCAGCTACAGCTTTACTGTGGTTGCAACCGATGCAGGTGGCCTAACGGCTGAAAATGCAGTGGGCGTCACTGTGCTTAACGTTAATGAAGCGCCGGTATTCAGCACGGAAAGCGGCAATGTCTTGGAAAATGGGCCTTTCAGCATCGTTGCAGAAAATACGCCTATCAGCAACGCGATTTACTTTGCGCACGCTACTGATGTTGATGTTGGGGATACACTCAGTTACAGCCTGAAACCGACAGCGGGTGACGCGGCGATGTTCGCCATCAATGCCAGCACCGGTTTTGTAACACTGAAAAACTCAGCTAACTTTGAAACCAGGAGCAGCTACAGCTTTACTGTGGTTGCAACCGATGCAGGTGGCCTAACGGCTGAAAATGCAGTGGGCGTCACTGTGCTTAACGTTAATGAAGCGCCGGTATTCAGCTCGGGCAATATCGGCAGTGTTGCAGAAAATGCAGCTATCAGCACCGTGATATACACAGCGGTGGCAACTGATGAGGATGCGGGTGACACTCGCAACTACAGCCTGAAAGCGACAGCGGATGCAGGATTGCTGAACATCAATGCCAGCACCGGTGCCGTGACGCTGAAAAATTCTGCCGACTTTGAAGCCAAATCCAGCTATAGTTTCAGCGTATTTAGCTCCGATGCGGGTGGCTTGACGACCGGGCAACCGGTGGTTGTCAGTGTAAGCAATGTCAACGAAGCCCCAGTGTTCAGCTCTGGCAACACCGGCAGTGTTACAGAAAATGTCGCGGCCTCTACGGTGATTTACAAAGCAACAGCAACCGATGCCGATGCGGGTGATACGCGCAGCTACAGCTTGAAACCAGGAACTGGCGATGTCGCCTTGCTTAACATTAACACCGGCACCGGTGCCGTGACACTGCTTAACGCTGCAAACTTTGAAGCCAAAGCCAGCTACAACTTTACCGTGGTAAGTACCGATGCAGGCGGCCTGACGGCTGAAAAGCCGGTGCTTGTGAAGGTGACCAATGTCAATGAAACGCCAATCCTCACGAAGCCAGCCGCCATTAGCTACACTGACACTGTTTTTGATGATTCGTTTGCAGCGTTTACCGGTTCATTAGCCGCTAATGATGCTGATGGCAATAACTTAAGGTACGGTATTATTGGTGGTACAGACATTGGTGATGGCACAATAACTAAGGATAGTGCTTTTGGTACGCTTACATTAACCAAGTCTAGCGGGGCTTATCGCTTTGATGCAAATGATGGCTTTATTGAAAAACAGGACACTTTTGCAAGCACCAGTTTCACAGTTACCGTATCTGATAGGTTTCTGGGAGCCAGTCAATCCCTCGATATCATCATCAATCAAGTTGGCATCACAGAATCAAACGGTAACGATGTTCTCAATGGCTCAAAGATCAATGATGTTATTAATGGTCTTTTAGGCAATGATGAGATAACAGGGGGTTCAGGCAATGACACATTGAGCGGTGATGCGGGCAAGGACACCCTGAATGGTGGCTTAGGCAATGACACGCTCATTGGTGGCGCTGACCAGGATGTCCTGAAAGGCGGCTTGGGTGCAGACCAGTTTATGTTTTTGAAAGTAGCCGACACCGGCACTACCTCCACTACCCGCGATAGCATCGTTGATTTCAAACACAACCAAGGGGATAAAATTAACTTTTCGGCGATTGACGCGAACACAACAAAAGCTGGCAACAATCCTTTTGTCAAGCTCACGATAGGCGGCACGTCTTCGGATATGTTTACAGGTAAGGGTGAGCTGTATTTTGACAACACCGCACATGTGCTGTACGGCAACAACGATACTGGCAACGCGCCGGATTTCTCTATCTTGGTGACAGGAGTGGGCGGCTTGGGGCTTGATGATTTTGTGTTGTAAGACTACAGTCGTCCAGATGCTGTCTTAAATCCAGAAGCTCAAGCTTTATTTTGGGCACTCCCAAGGCGGGTTAAAAGTAAGCATCCCAAAGGTAAGGTTGAAGCTTACGCATACCCTTGGCATAAAGCAATGGACAAGATCAAACCATATCAAACAGCCGCGTTTGATTTTTCGCCACAAACACGGGTTCGACGCTGCCCGTTTTTCTAGTAGCTGACAAAAAGCATTTTGGTAAGTTAGAATGCTTCGTTATAACAGTTTCGATAATAAACAATAACTTATTGTTTTTATTGCTGTTTTAATTTTGCTAACTGTTTCTTTTCCCGATACCAAATAACAATTCAACAAGATTCAAAGACGTACAAAAACCCGCAAGCCATAAGGTTTAGCGGGTTTTTTTATTGCCCTAAAGAAGTACCGCCAAAGACAGTAAGACTCGACTATTAATGCAGCAAGTCTTACAGTAGCTCAAAACCGGTTGAAAAAAGCCACTGCAATTGAGGTTGCTATATGGCAAAACATTTTTTCAACATAATTCGATACTTATAGTGTTTTCAATCTGAAATGGTTACTTTACACTATAATCATTAAAGGATTTGGAGATTAAAATGAAACGTACTTATTCAGTCCCCCTCTTTGAAAAAGAGGGGTTAGGGGAAATTTTATTAGATAAATCCCCCTCAATCCCCCTTTTTCAAAGGGGGAAGTGAATACTTACAATGAAACCTTATTCACACAATTTAAGGATTAGAATTTATAATTACCCATTACACACCCGATTCGAGAAACGGCGCGAATTCTTAGTGTTAGCCCAAATACCGCTTATTTACTTAAGCAACTGTTTATAGAAACAGGTGGTTTGAAACTTCGTGAAATCACTCGTATTGATGTAATTTGATGTTTTATCATGCGGCTGAATTTTAGTTAAGTAATTATCTGGACAATAGGGTCCACTATAATTCCAATTTCATAACAGATTAAGGTAATAATATGATCCGTATTTTTCGCCACTATATATCCAGTACCTATCTATGGTTAATCATAATAGAGTGTTGTATTTTTTTTGCTGCAATGCATATAGGCAGCACAGTCCGTTTCTTAGCGACAAGATCATGGTATACCGAGCATGACATCACTTTGGCCAGCGTGATCTTTGCATTGGTTTTAAGTTTATCTTGCTCAGGGCTCGGTTTATATAGGAGGAGCCTAAGCTGGGAAGATTACAGCTTGCTTAGGCGCATGTGCTTCAGCTTTTTTATTGCCTTTTTATTAATCACTCAAATTTATTATTTTTTACCTGAGTTTTTGATCGCGCGTAGCGTATTAAGCTATGCCCTATTTTTTGCATTTTTGGGTATGCTGGTATCACGCTTTCTATTTTATAAGTTTGTGAATTTTGATCGCTTAAAAAGACGAATTTTGGTTATTGGTGGTGGTGAAAAAGCGTGCGCACTGGCCTCAATTAATAATTCATTTTTGCATAAGGGTTTTAAAATAATTGGATTTTTCGTATTGCCCGGTGAAAATATATCAATCGATGAAAACCTGATCATTCAGGCAAATAATGACTTGTTGGAAATTAGCGAGGAACTAAAAATTGATGAAATTGTTATCGCTTTAGACGATAAGCGCTTAAAAATGCCTATTAATGAGTTGTTGGACTGTAAAATGTCAGGGCTGAGCATCATGGATGCCCTTGCTTTCCATGAGCGGGAAAAAGGCATTATTTCACTCGCTGACCTTTATCCCAGTTGGCTTGTTTATTCCGACGGCTTTGCACAAGGCGGTTTAAAAACAATTGGGAAAAGGGGCTTTGACATAGTGGCAAGCTTATTATTGCTTTTTGTAGCTTGGCCAATCATGCTGATTGCAGCCTTTGCAATCAGTCTGGAATCAGGTTTTAAAGGCCCTGTAATCTATAAACAAAAACGTGTGGGTGAACACAATAAAGATTTTAATGTCCTTAAATTCAGAAGCATGCGCATGGATGCTGAAAAAAATGGCCCGCAATGGGCCAAACAACATGATAGCCGGGTGACCCGGGTTGGAAGTTTCATCAGGAAATACCGTATAGATGAATTGCCACAAATATTTAATGTCCTTAATGGTGAAATGAGCTTCGTCGGGCCGCGGCCAGAACGCCCTGAATTTGTCCGGGGCTTTGAAGAGAGGATCCCTTATTATCGTGAGAGGCACCGTGTCAAACCAGGCATTACCGGGTGGGCCCAATTATGCTACCCCTATGGCGCCAATGAATATGACACCATTCAAAAACTACAATATGACTTGTACTATGTTAAAAACTATAGTTTATTTTTGGATTTATCTATCATGGTCAATACAGTGGAAGTTATTTTATGGGGCAAGGGGGCAAGATAACCTGATTAGCCCCATCGAAAAGAAAAAACAGGCTGGTAAAATTAATGGCTTTATGTATTTCAATACGTTGCCATCACGGCCTGTTTAATTAATTTTGTGACAATCCGCATGGCCACATTACTACACCAATTGCTCACACAATCCCATCTTACAACGCCCCTTGCTTCAGCCATCGAGCACAAAAAAAATACGTGGAGTTACCAACAACTCGCGCAACTCGTTAACCAACAAGCACTGGCCCTGCAAGGCGTTCAATTAAAACATCAACAGCGCGTCGCCGTTTACCTGCCCAAACAGATAGAAACAGTTACCAACCTCCTAGCCATCTCCACAGCAGGGGGTGTTTTTGTCCCCGTCAATCCGGTTTTAAAGGCCGCTCAGGTTGCTTACATCCTGAATGATTGTGGCGTACAAATTTTAACCACGTCTAAAAGCCGTTTAGAAAGCCTTGCCCCCATCCTGAAAAGCTGCCCTGATCTGCATACCATTATCCTGGTTGAAAATGAAATTCCGACACGCTATCCGCTATTATCACAACGCATCTTAAGCTGGCAGGATTTTCTTGGATATGCTGGCCAACAGCCAATAACGCCACCAACGATAGATGCTGACATGGCCGCCATCCTTTATACCTCCGGCAGCACTGGCAAACCCAAAGGGGTTGTGCTTTCCCATCGTAATATTGTCGCAGGCGCAAAAAGTGTTAGCGAATATTTAAGCATTACCGCCGCAGACCGTTTGTTAGCCGCCCTTCCGTTTAGTTTTGACTATGGCCTAAACCAGTTGACCACCTCGTTGCTTAAAGGCGCCTGTTGCGTGTTATTGGATTATTTATTGCCGCGTGACGTCATTATTGCATTAGAATCCAAAAAAATAACCGGACTCGCGGCTGTCCCACCGCTCTGGGCGCAACTTGCCAATCTGGAATGGCCGCAAAGCATCAACGGCCATCTCCGCTACATGACTAATTCCGGAGGGAAAATGCCCAAACCGGTGTTAACCGCTATCCGCGAAAAAGCGCCAAACAGCCAATTTATCCTTATGTATGGTTTAACCGAAGCATTCCGTTCGACTTACCTGCCTCCAGAACAACTTGACCGGCGTCCGGACTCAATAGGCAAAGCCATACCCAATGCTGAAATATTGGTTGTCCGCGAAGATGGGACGCTTTGTGCGCCCCATGAACCCGGTGAACTGGTGCACCGGGGGTCGCTGGTGGCAATGGGCTACTGGAATGACCAGGTAAAAACTGCAGAACGCTTTAGGCCATCACCAAGCCAATTAAGGGAATTGCCGCTTACAGAAATTGCCGTCTGGTCGGGCGATACTGTGACCATGGATGAAGAAGGCTACCTGTATTTTGTAGGGCGCAAGGATGACATGATTAAAACCTCCGGTTATCGCGTCAGCCCCACAGAAATCGAAGAGGTAATTTATGCTTCGGGATTAGTGAAAGAGGCTGCCGCTATCGGCATAGACCATCAAACACTGGGACAAGCAATCATTGTCGTAATCAGCAATAAACATCCCCATGGTCTTGACGAAAAAGCCTTAATAAATCTATGTCAAGCACAACTGCCTAATTTTATGGTCCCTGCAAAAATTGAAATACTATCGGAATTGCCGAAAAACCCAAACGGTAAAATAGACCGGAAGCGACTCGCCCAACAATTTCGCCATCTTTTTTGTCAATGATACCTCAGCCTGTACCAGAGCAATCCCAGATATTCATGGAACACAAAACTACTTACTGTGAGTGCTTGTGCCGAGGGTATAAAGCTGAACACACTTAACCCGTCTTCTGAAGAGAAATAGGCCGTAGGCGCTGGTTGCACATCAAAACCAACCCGTTTGAATTCAGTCAAAGCCCTCGGCATATGAAAGGCATGTGTCACCAAAATAATCCGATCTATGTTAAGTGGCTGCAAAAGCGCACGGCTGTATGACGCATTTTCGGCGGTATTACGGCTACGATCTTCTTGCCAACGGACCGCAACGTTAAATTCTTTTTCCAATACCCCAGCCATCAATGCCGATTCTGAGGGTTCATCATTTAGCACCCGCCCGCCAGACACTAAAATCGGCAATCCTGTTTTACGGCCCAGTGCCGCGGCATAACGCAAACGTTCCAGTGTCCTGCTGTTAACCGTTATGGCGTCGCCATATTCATGACTATTTTTACGCAAACCGCTACCTATCACCACAATAGCCTGGGTTGTCTTTTGCACTAAAGGGGGCAACATGGGCTTTGATGGGGTTTCCAATAGACCTGCCAGATAGTTTGACACTATAGGCAGACTCAAAGCATATAGCCCTAACAACGAACCTAGCAGTAATGTCAACCCCATCTTTTTATGCCTTAATAACCTGAACAATCCAATCAAACTTAATGACAGTAAGCTTGAACAGGGAAGCAAAAGCGCTTTTACTACATAAATCAGCCAAATATCCATAATACCCAATCGTCGCAATATTTACGCCGCCATAAAGCGCTGCTATGCCTGAATCAAAATGGCAATTATAACTGATTGATTATTCAGTAGTTTAAAAAATTAAATGCGTTTACCCTGGCACAAACAGTTGCAGAATGGAACCTATAGGTGTTCAGGTCAAGTGGCGGCTAGGCCTTGATTAACCCCAGCAAACCCTTCATCAACGCCAGTGGTGTCGGCGGGCAACCCGTTATCGTCATATCCACCGGAATGACATTGGACACCGCGCCGCAACTGGCATAAGACACGCCAAACTCACCGCCGCAGACGGCGCAATCGCCGATGGCTATCACCCATTTTGGATCAGGCGTGGCTTCATAGGTGCGCAATAACGCCGTTTGCATGTGCCGTGATACCGGGCCAGTCACCAGCAACACGTCAGCATGGCGCGGCGAGGCGACAAAATGGATGCCGAACCGCTCTATATCGTAATACGGGTTATTGAGCGCATGGATTTCCAGCTCGCAACCGTTACAGGAACCCGCATCAACTGCCCTGATGGCAATGCTGCCGGAAAATTTTTTGTCGATATGGCGCTTGATTTCGATGCCTTTGTGGACATAACCCAAGCGTTCTTCCCTAGTTAAGATCAGCTCGCCCACCGCCTGAAAGCGAAAATGCCCAGGTTCAATAATCCCTGCATGAACTGGCCCTACCGGAATCTCATAGACACCAGCACCGTGCGCTTTAATAAAAGGGTAGCCGTTATCGGGCGGCGTTATCGCTTGCGGCTCGCCTTGCACTGGAAAGTCCTTACGCAATGGATAGCTGCGCCTGGACCATGCGAGGTGACGTGTCCATTTTCGGTTGTCAGGATGACCGGTAAAGTGGATGCCGAACATATCCTGGGTATGGCGTTCACTGCGGTTGGCCGCCGGATAAACAGTGGCTTGTGATGGCAGTTCTGGCTTGGCGCGGCTAATCGCGGTTCTTAACACAATAGACTTGTTTTAACTGAATATTAATATTTTTCAAACGGTTATATGTTTAAACCTTGTGGTGGTTTCGGAGTGAACTTTAAATTTGTACTCCATAATATATAAAAATCAATAGGTTAAAAATAGGCATCATTAAGTTTA
>JAUYEP010000061.1 GCA_030689765.1 Methylovulum sp. | reverse complement strand
CTGAGGAAGAATTCAGAAATTAGGCTGAAAATATTTTTCAACTCATTGGTTTTATTAATATCAGGAGTAAAAAAACATGTTTTTTTACTCCAAATCAAGTCGATGCCATCCGTGGCAATGGGGGTTTAACGGCTAGCCTTTCAGCAAGTCTTTTACTTTAGCCATAATGCCGATAGGATCGATGCCTTGGTGCGGAAATTGTTCCCACAAACCGCCGCAACCTTCAATATGGGTACCTAAATGAGCAAATTTAGGTGTCAGGCCGCGTTCCAGCAACCAGGAACCATAGCGGCTGCCCAGACCGGTTTTGCGGTTGAATGATTCAACGACCAGCACCATCGGTGATTTGCCGACTTTTTGCAGCATGTCTTCGTCAATGGCGGTTAATGTGGGTTTGTTGATCAAACCGACATCAATGCCTTCCTGTTTCAGGCGTTCCACGGCATCCAGCGCACGGTATAAGGATTCGCCGAAAGCGACGATATAACCTTGAGTGCCTTCGCGGATGACTTCATCTTTACCAGAGACGAATTGGTAATCGCCACCAAAGAATTCGTTGCCGTTGTCGTCCAAAATCAGGGGCACTTTAGAACGGGTTGAGAAGATGAAACGTAAGCCTGGATTAAAGAAAATGCTTTCCACACAAGCTTTCATTTGATTAGGATCGGCAGGGAAGTACAGGTTAGTCGCATAACCATCACTCAGGCCGTTGTCTGCAAACATATTGTTCAGCCCAAAATGGCAGGTGTTGTCCGCCATATCGTCGATACCTGAATGCGAGAAATGGCTCAATACGTTAGCATTGTTCAAACGCGCCATTGTGATTTCAGAAATGCACATTTCGAGGAATGCACTGAAGGTGCCGAAAATACCTTGTTTACCCGCTTCCATGCCAAAACCAGCGGCTGCAGAATAGTTACCGCGTTCCATAATGCCGGAAGAGATAAAAATTTCTGGATAGGCGGTGTGAATTTTGTGCAAACCACAAGAACCTTCCAGGTCGGAGTCGATTACGCGCACTTTTTCAACACGTTCTGCTTCGCTCATACGGCTTAACACGGCGACGGCAGCATCACCGAAAACGTTGCGGTTGGCATCCCACTTGTCGCTGGAGCCTAAGAATTTGTATTCATTTTTGGGCGCAACAATCCCTTTTAAATGGTCTGCTGCGGCTTGTTGGCCATGGGCTTCCAGATAGTCGACCGCCAGTTTGACCGGGATGACATCATGTCCGTGTGTTGAGCCTTCCAGTCCTGCAATGCCTGGGCACATCGGGCGATGGTTAATGATCGCGACGGGGCCTGCGGTGTTGATTGCTTTGCAAATACGTGCATACAAGTCATCAATATCTTCGCCGTTGCCTTCCAATACGACCAAGCCTTGGCCTTCCAGGGTTCTGGCAGTCGAGCAACCAACCAGATAATGCGAAGGGTGGCCGGCAATAGTGACGTTGTTGTCATCAATAATCAGTTTTACATTCAAGCGTTGGGCAACTGCCAAGCGTGCTGCTTCAGCATCGTTACCTTCTTGTTGTGAGCCGTCCGAGCCTAGGCAGAAGGCGATTTTTGACGGATTGGCCATCGCGACACCGTTTACAAAAGGCCACATGTGACCTAAACGGCCTGAGCTGAATTTTACGCCTGGCGTAAACCCAAGTTCAGGGTGACCAGGCAGATGCGAATGCGCGGCGCGGTATTCCATCAGGCGTTCCGCTGGAAGGTCGCCGTTCAGGGTAGACATCAGATATTGTGTGGCGACACGGTGTCCGGCTTCATCGAAGAATATCGGAATAAATTTGTCAGCGGCGCCTCTGAATAAAGCGTCCATAATCATGACTTCCGGCACGGTGTCATAAGGGCCGCCGGTGTGGCCGCCTACGCCTCTGGCTGCACCCGTGGCGGTAAAGAAAACGATGGCATCGCGGCACAGTTGGATATTGGCTTTTAGGCTGGCCCGTTGTCCATCAGTCAAGGTATGGACGCTGGAATCCAGTGAGATACGTTGATAAGCGCCAAGGTCGATGGGGAAATTAGACATAGTTTATTTCTCGTGGTAAGGGTTATGGGTGAATGTGGCGTTTTTAATTTTTAGATTGTTTTTGAGGCTATATTTTGAAAACCGGCACATTACACCTTGCCGGTTCGAAGTGTGCAAGTAGTTTGTGTCTGACAGCTCTACCTTAACTGTTACGCGCTTAAAATAGATTGTCTTTTAATGAAAAAAGCATACTATCGCTTTCGATGTTTTTACGAAACATCTTTGTAACTACTCAGCCCCATCGCTCCCACGCGGAGCGCCACTGCCCACAGTTAAGCCGGAGTAAAACAGCTTTAGCTGTTTTTTGTTAATAGCCAAATGTTGACACGCCAACAGCTAAAGCTGTTGGACTCCGGCCCTGGATAGCTTAACTGTGGGCAGTGCGCCCCGCGTGGAAATGATGGGTATTGTTTTTATAGGCTGAGTAGTTACACATCTTTAATTTAATTAATTTTAATGAGGTAAAGGTAATGGCTAAAGTAATAATTAAAGGAACAGTGGATGCTGATTTATTCTTAAATGAAGGGGAAAACCGTTCAGATGTGAACGGTTATGAAATTTTGGGCTTGGCAGGTGATGATCTCATTGTAGGCAGCGCTTTCGATGATGTGCTGGATGGGGGGGAGGGGCTGGATGGCGTATCTTACGTTGACGAAACAGCGGATATTATGGTTGATTTAGCCGCTGGAACGGCATCTGGCAGTAGCATTGGTAACGATACCATTATGAATATTGAAATCGTTGACAGTGGCAGTGGTAACGACACCTTGATAGGCAATGACGCAGGAAATATTTTGCGCGGCATGGACGGTTACGATGTCATCACCGGCGGTTTAGGTGGAGATATTCTGGAAGGTGGCGCTGGTAATGATGATTTAAAGGGCGGCGGCGGCGATATAGGGGATATTTTATATGGTAACGATGGCAATGACTATCTGACCGGCAGTTTAGGCAATGATTACTTAAATGGCGGTCAAGGCGTTGATGTCTTAAATGGCGGCGATAGCGGCGAGGATGATATTGCCTCTTATGCTGACGACAGTTTTAGCGTAAACGTTAATTTGGTTGCAGGTAAGACCTTCGGTAAAAGTGCCGGCAAAGATATTTTAATCAACATAGACAGTGTAGACGGTAGTGATCAAGGTGATGCTTTAACAGGTAACAATCAAGCAAATACGCTACAAGGCTTTGGTGGCAATGACCTAATCAAGGGGCTTGCAGGTGATGACCGTTTGTGGGGCTACGATGGCAATGACAAGATAATAGGCGGTTCAGGTGATGATGAATTAAATGGTGGTGCGGGGAATGACGGCCTAACCGGTGGCGTTGGTAATGACAACTTCTTATTTGATACTGCGTTTGCAGACGCTGGTATTGATAAAATCATCGACTTTAAACCGATTAATGACACCATCCAACTAGATAGTGCAATTTTTACCCAACTAACGCCTGGCGCTTTAGATGCCGGTAATTTTGTAAGTGCTGCCGATGCTGTTGAGGGTGACGACTACCTCATTTACGACAAGGCTTCAGGTGCATTGTCCTATGATGCCGATGGTAACGGTGCAGACGCAGCGGTGCAAATTGCGGCGCTCGGCACACGTCCTGCGCTCACCTTTGCTGATTTTATGGTGATGTAAATTGTTAGTGCTGTAAGGCGGATTAGCGAAAGCAATCCGCCTTACAGCTTTATTGTTTATGACCTATAAATGGTGGACAGATAAAAGGTGGGCAAACGATTAAAAGATTAGATATTTTCATAAAAAGATTCCTAGTAAAAAGAAGCTAGCCCTATTTAAACAAGCCGCCACTTCTGGGTGCATCGATGGCGGCTTTACAGCTTTAAATCGCCAATGACAGTTTATTCCGCAGGCGCTGGCGGATCGCATTTTGGCTTAGTAAACTCCCATCTGCTAACCAAATCCATGTTCACCATGTCATCATCTGTCCATGATTGCCAAGGGCCGGCCATAAACCGAGGCGTTAATCTTACTAATTCACCCGCACCGTTAGAATTGTCATTGCCGCCATGAATCCGAATGTTATTGCCTACTAATTCCCAATGGCCCGCTGAATAGAACTGTGTGGTCATGTGCCAAGTGCGGTCTCTTTGGAAGCAAACGCCTGCATCGAACATAAAAATGCCGTCGGCATTGTAGAATTGCGCTTTCCATTGTCCCGCTGCTAAAGGAGCGGCTGCATTCACCATCGACGGAGCTACCAGGGCGGCGAGTAATGGTATGTATTTTATTAATTTCATGATTATCTCCAAAATTCCAGTTTGATATTAATTAAAGTTATTAATCTACATTCAAGTAGAAATTAACTTATAAAACTATCGTTTACGTGAAGTTAGCAAGCTGTGGGTGCGTTTATAATAGTTCGATGCCCCCCGCAAGCTATTAGTCTGTTTAACAAACGATTTAAAGCTCTGCTGGAGCGTCAGGATCACAAGTTTCTGACATGAACGTCCATTTACTTACTAAGTTCATGTTAATTGCATCGTCATCAGTCCACGACTGCCAAGGCCCGCTCATAAACTCAGGCGTCAAACGCACTAATTCACCTGCGCCGTTAGAGTTGTTATTGCCGCCATGGATACGAATGTTATTGCCGACTAAAGACCAATGGCCTGCTGAATAAAACTGTGTGGTCATGTGCCATGTATTATCGCTTTGAAAGCAAACACCCGCATCAAACATAAATATACCTTTACCACTGTAAAACTCTGCTTTCCATTGTCCGGCCGTTAAAGGGGCGGCACTTACCATAGCGGGCACCACTAATGCTGCAAGCAGCGGTATGAATTTAACTAATTTCATTATGTATCTCCGAAATTCGAGCTTGGTAATATTGAGTTTAGAATTTTGCATAATTTAAAAAATAAGCAAAATCATAAAATTAAATCCGAAAGCTGATGTGAACCTAGAATGGAATCTTGTCCCCATGAGCTATCGGATTTAAGGAAAATACAGTGTTAGTTACCTACGATTGAGCCATCGTCAGTCGCATTAGGTGGATTGAAGTTACAAACTGGGTAACCAAATCCGCTGGCACTGCGACCTGGGCCGCCTACGCCTGAACTGTCAGGGATAACGTCTTCGATAAGTGCATCGTTTGTGAAGCCATTGGCTATGCCGCCTGGTACGTTAGCTACGCTATAGATACCATCAGCCAATGCTTCGCGTACTTTCCATGCCACGGTGTGGGCGGTACAGAAAGGGTTTCCTGATACGCCGATAGCACCCACTTTATGTTTGTTGCTATCAAATAACGGTAAACCACCAGCCAATGCGGTAAAGCCACCGACACGTTTACCCACCATAGGATCGCGTTTGGTGCCCCATAACATTGGATCGCCTGTAGAGACATCGGTCATAGCAGGAAGTGTGGTGCCGTACATCGCGCCACCGGGCAATGTCAACCAATAAAGGTTGCCAGATGCAAGTGCGATATGGTCATGGCTGTAAGTATTTGATGTGTTAGCTTTATGGGCGGCTAAAACACGATGCCCTAAGCCAGACATAGTGGTGGTGACGTCAGTATCGGCTGCAGGGTTGTTGATGGATGTAACTACGGCACAAACAGTGCCGCTGGCATCAACTAAGGTCATCCATGCGGGATGTCCATCGCCGCCGTAATCGTTTTTAGCCAACACGGACATCAGTGTAGATTTCAATTCAGCTGCTTTAGGTAAATCTTTGCAAGTAGCCCCTGCAAATACGGTTGTTGTACCGGTTAACAACAAAGTTGTTGCAAGTAACCATTTTGTTTTTTTCATAATAAACTCCTAGTTAAATTAAGTTAAAACGCATCGAAGCCAGCTCTAGCCAACCAAGCCGCTTCGCCAATAGGGCTAATGTATAGCCTTATTGGCGAAATCACCTGTACTTGTATTTGGTGCGGTAGCGATATTTGCTTATTTTCATCAAAGAACAGCCATGATGGATTTTGCTGCTGTGCCACCCATCTTCCGTTATTGTTAATATCACGGAAAATACAACTTTTTTCAGTGTAGCTGCATTTTCCAATTTAAGCCACTTCCTAGCCCAATAATTTCCTACCGTTTGAGCCACTGCCATTAGTTAAGCCGCTGACAGCAATGGCTTTAGCCATTGCTGTCAGCGGCTGGCGGTAGGCACGACAACGGCTAAAGCCGTTGTACTCCTGCCTTTACAGCGTTTTCAGATTAGGTTAATAACATTAAATTTAGCGGGTGGAGTACAAACCTAGGTTGGTACTCCGTTACCTCACTAACCGATGTTGAAACCGCTGTAATTCCTTAACTTCATGGCAGTGACCGTTTAAGTGCGTAAAGCGATAGGGTGGTTTTGCTTTACGATGGGCTTCAGCTATAGGTTTCTAACCATCAACATAAGGCATCTTTACCACGTTTGCCATGACATTATGGCAAATAAACACCCCATCTCATGCCGCCGAGTGTCGTACTTTTGCCGCCTTCCAATTTGCCTCCTAACAGTTCTATCAATTCATAAACGACGGTCATGCCGATGCCGTGACCATCAATGTTTTCATCGGCACGAACCCCTCTTTTCAAAATGTCATTGAATTTGCCTATCGGAATGCCAGGGCCGTCGTCTTCAATTTCTAACAGCACGGAAAAATCACGCCTGGCTTTTCGCTGTTTAAGATAAAGGGTGATTTTGACGGTTTGCTTACACCATTTACACGCGTTATCCATCAAATTGCCTACAATTTCATACAAATCACCTTCTTCACAATAAATCAGGCAGGAATCTGGGATGTCAATATCGAAGTTGATCTTCTTATCGATATAGACCTTGCTCAGTGAGGCCGATATTTTATTGATAATCACAGACAAATCTACGGTCTTGATGGCTTTTTGTCCGCCTTTGGCGGCGGCACGATGGAGTTGGTATTCGACAATTTCATCCATGCGGAAAATTTGTTCTTTTACCGTTTCGGCATTGAAGGTTTCTATACAACCGCGCAATATGGCAAGCGGCGTTTTTAAGCTGTGCGCCAAATCAGCCAGATGGTTGCGGTAGCGTTCCAGATGTGCGCGTTCAATGCTGATGAAGGCATTTAAATTGCCGACCAAGCCGCGCAATTCGCTCGGATATTGACCATCCAAATGGGTTTTTTGGCCTTGCTCTATGGCTTCCAGATCTTTTGCAATACTGCGCAAGGGCGTCAAGCTCCAACGTAATAGTGCAACCTGTATTGAAATAAGGGCTATTCCTATCATCAGCAACCAGAGTCTTAGGGTTTTCTGGAACTCTTCTACTTGGTCACTGACAAAGCGGGCATCTTCTTCCACAGTGACAATGAATTCCCGCTCGGTGTCGGCAACCGTTTGCCATATCACGTCATAATGCAAGGCATAACGTCCCTGTTTATCGATTAAAAAAATGAACTGTCCTGATTGTAGTTCGGGTGGAGAGAAAACCTCGAGCCCGATTGCCGATGGTGAACGCCAGATTAATTTTTTTGAGGCTTGCTGGATAAAGCCATAAAGTCCAGAACCAGGCGTTTCAAATCTGGGTTCTGGTAAGCTAGGCGGCATGATTAGCTCGTCGGCATCGTTAAGTTCGGCAGCAGACAATAATGAGTAGATTTGAATCTGCAATCTTTCCTGCAAGGCTTTTTCGGCACTGTTGCGAAAGCCTTGCTCAAGAACAATGGCAACCAGTGCAAAAAAAACGGTCAGTACCAGTCCTTCAGCAATAAGGAGTCGAAAACTTAGTGATTTGGTGTGCATAGAAATAAAATTATCTAGTTGTTTTTATTATAAATTTTAGAGCTACAGCGTTTTTATTCTTCATTAAGGCTAGCCACTCAAGCTGGGACAGGTATAGCAAACCTGTTTATCTGCCCGGTAGATTACGCTGCTGTTTTCGCTTTATTTAAAACCGCAATCTGGTATCTTTTGCGACAGGGCAATGAGCGGACTTCTCCGCCTTGTAGGAATAGAATGCTCAAGTAAATGAATTCATCTCACATTACATAGAAAATTTAGTTTATGAATATCGGCAAACTTTATATTATTGCTGCGCCTTCTGGTGCTGGAAAAACCAGTCTGGTCAAACAGCTGCGTACTGAAGTCACCAATCTGGCGGTGTCTGTTTCGCATACCACACGCCCGATGCGCCCAGGTGAGATACATGGGCAGGATTATTATTTTGTGTCTGTTGCGGATTTTCAAGCCATGCTGGAACAACGGGCGTTTCTTGAACACGCCCAGGTTTTCGATAATTTTTATGGCACGGCGCAGCAGACGGTGGAAGAAAACCTTAACAATGGTTTTGATGTGCTTCTGGAAATTGATTGGCAGGGTACTCAGCAGATTAAAAAATTATTGCCTGACAGCCTCTCTATTTTCATCTTGCCGCCGTCCACGGCGATTTTACAGCAACGTCTCAGAAACCGTGGGCAAGATGATGAACAGACCATTGCGCGACGTATGTGTGATGCGGTCGCTGAACTTCGCCATTATGATGAATTTGATTATCTGGTTGTCAATGATGTGTTTGAACAGGCACTGACAGAGCTAAAAAGTATCCTTATCAGTCATCGGTTGACGCAGGCAAAACAACAAGCTTGTTTGCAGCCGTTGTTAGCTTCGCTATTGTCGTGAATCAAGACGTTGCAATGCAGCGTCTCTACAATAAAACACTTTTCCCTTTATTTATATCACTATGACACATATTCCAACCGTCGGTTTTATCAGCCTGGGCTGCCCAAAAGCTTTGGTCGATAGCGAACGGATTTTAACTAAACTCCGCGCTGAGGGTTATAACATTTCTCCAACCTATCAAGAGGCTGATCTTGTGATTGTCAATACCTGCGGCTTTATCGATGCCGCAGTAGAAGAATCACTGGATAGTATTGGCGAGGCTTTGGCTGAAAACGGCAAGGTGATTGTTACCGGCTGCTTAGGCGCAAGGGAAGCTGAAATTCGGGCGCGTCATCCCCAGGTTTTAAAAGTTACCGGCGCACACGCATTGGATGAAGTGGTGGCTTCGGTGCATGAGCATTTACCGCCCCGGCATGATCCGTTCACCAGTCTGGTGCCGCCGCAAGGCATAAAATTAACGCCTAACCATTATGCCTATTTAAAGATTTCTGAAGGCTGTAACCATCGTTGCACGTTTTGCATTATTCCGTCGATGCGCGGCGATTTGGTCAGTCGGCCTGTCGACGAAGTGTTGCTGGAGGCCGGGCGTCTTGCTAATGCGGGCGTAAAAGAGTTATTGGTGGTCTCACAGGATACCAGCGCGTATGGGCTGGATCTAAAGTATCAAAACCGTGACTGGAAAGGCCGATCCGTTAAAACCCGTTTTTATGATTTGGCGCAGGCACTGGGAGATTTGGGCATCTGGGTGCGCATGCACTATGTCTATCCGTATCCACATGTCGATGACGTGATTGGGTTAATGGTGGATGGGAAAATATTGCCGTATCTGGATATTCCATTTCAACATGCCAATAGCCGTTTACTTAAATTGATGAAGCGTCCGGCGGCGGCTCAGAATAATCTGGAAAGGATTAAGGCATGGCGTGAGGTCTGCCCAGGTATTACGTTGCGCAGCACGTTCATTGTTGGATTTCCTGGGGAAACGGAATCCGAGTTTGAAGAATTGCTGGCGTTTTTGAGTGAAGCGCAGCTTGATAGGGTGGGTTGTTTTGCTTATTCGCCGGTAAAAGGTGCGGCAGCTAATGATTTACCGGATGCTGTGTCGGAGGAGGTTAAACAGGAGCGTCTGGCGCGTTTTATGGCCCATCAGGCCAGCATTAGTGCTGGGCGTTTACAGCAGCGCATAGGCCGGATTGAGACGGTTCTGATTGATGAGGTTGTTGAGGAAGGCGCTGTTGCCAGAAGTAAAGCCGATGCGCCAGAAATTGATGGGCAGGTGTTTATTGATGGGGCAACGCATCTGAAAGTCGGTGACTTTGTTGATGTGGTTGTGGAAGAGGCGGATGACTATGATTTATGGGGGCGTTTGGTTTAGAACGGGCTTGTAAACGCCAGAAACAAAAAACCCAGCTATGGAAGCTGGGTTTTTTGATCTTAAAGCGTATTATTTAAAGTTCGATTGAACTTGAAACTTTTTGCTTAGAACCATCTGGATCATCCATACAGCCAGATAAGCCAACAACCATCAATGCCATAGCCAAAAGTGCTACAATCTTCTTCATAATATTATCCTCCAAAGGGGTTTTAAATTATTTTATTTATTGTGCGTCAATGTATGAAAGCACGGGCAATTTATATCATGACTGTAATGTGGATGCAATAATTAAAGTCGTTGACCGATTTTGAGTGTTTATAGGGAGTTGATATTGTTAGGTAAATTGTATGAAATGACGTTATTTGTCCACTTTACTGTTCCAATGGTGATCCATGGTGATGAGAAATTAAGATGCAACTGATCATAAACCCAGTGGGTGGGCGCATCTATTTTCTTAAGCTTAATATGAAACTCTGTATTATTAAGGTTTAAGCCGATTTGTTGTCCCCAGAAAGCGGTTACTTTCATAATAAATTTTTGTAGCCGGACATTGTTGACCGTGGGTGTAACCGCGATATTCGCCCACATCATATGCACCCTCCCCCAATTAGGCGCTAATAATCGGCCTTGCTGGTTAACAAAAGGCAGCCATTGTTCTTCACCATTCTGGTCTGTGTAGGTAATCGCCAAGATCCGGTCATAGCCTGCAAAATGGTCATGCAGATAGAGTGCGTGTGGGGCGATACCAAAAAATATCTGGGATACCGTTATAAGGGCATTGCTCGCTTTAGACAGTGCGTCAGTAAAGGCATTTTGCCGGGTATCAATATCAAGCCGATAAATAATGCCGTAATGAATGGAGCTGTTGATCTGCAACACAAGCAAGGCAATGATTATTTTTGTCAGCTTTCTTGAGAAGGTTTTTGGTTTTTGAGCGGCAATCACCTCAAAAAACTGATGGTATAAGCTATCGCTTTGTAATCCTGTCGGGATAATACACTCAGCTGAGCAGGGGGTACGGTTACGCGTGTCGGCGATCTGCCGATATTTTTTCCCTGCGAGTTGATAGATCCCCGGCAAATTTAAAAAAATGCTGATAGGAAATAAATAGCGCATTTTCAAGCCGATCTGGATATAGGTGTCCAGGCCGGAATAAACGCGATTCTTGTTATCCAGTGCATAAAGGTCTGTAAGTAGCGTTTCAGGCTTGATTGCAGCAATTGCAGGGTACTGTGCGGCATGTTCTTGGGCACGCTTAAAATCGATACATTTGAACACATCGAAATGATTAAGGATCAGGACGGTACGGTTACACAAAGGGCAGTGCTGATCATAAAACACAGTCAGGGCAGGGTGCTTGGCGGTAATCGCTTCACCCATTGCGCGGTACCAACCAAAGGGTATCAGTAATGAGTAAAACATCAGCATCGCCATGCCAAAAGGATAAATATTTAAGGACAGCGTAATACCGAGGTGCAGGCCAACACCGATGAATAAATAGACAATGCGTAACCGACGATGCCAGAAAAGAAATACAAACGTAAATTGGAAAATAAGAATGGTATAGCCTATGATTTTTTGCAGCAGCTCATTATTCAGAAACCATGACATGTCAAGCGCTGAAACATAATAGGGTTGTGTCGATGGTAACCAGGCGCCCAGTCCATTGCGCCAATGCTCCGCAAACAACTTATGGATTGACGAATCGATATAAAGAAAACCAAGGCAGATAGCAATCGGCAGGTAATAAGCAAGTACAGAAACAGTTTGCGGAGAATAGCTTTTATAATGCGTAAAGGGTGTGTTGAGCTTGTATCGGAGATTGTCAATAGAAAAGGCCTTATCTCCCGGCATAAAGAGCAGAAAGAATCCGGTGCCGATCATGAATAAGTCAAAGCCGCCATCAAAATCCCGCTGCATAGTCGTGAAATTGACGAAGATAATCCAGAATATATAGTTGCAGGTAACAGCAAATTGATAGCGGAAGCCTAAGACTATAAAGCTGGCAATAATTCCCCAAAGACCCAGAAAAAAAGTAATCGTGGGGAATTCGACATCGATATACGGAATGGGGTCGAATATTAAGTGGTTGAAATAATAAAGAAAAATTATTTCCTGTAGTGTGATTAGTCCGTAAAGGATCCGGAAAAATCCAATTCCGGTTGCAGGTACTTTATTACAAATAAGGGCTGGAATTTTGGAGAATATAAAGTTATACATTTCAGGGGCTTGGGGAAATGTATAAATTATAAAATAAATGGGTGATTGTTGCTTAAAATGTTTGATTACATAAACGACAAAAGCCGCTATCAACTCATGAGAGATAATAGCGGCTCTAAGTGAAACGAAGCTGTTGGTAGCTTATTTTTCGTCGTCTGGGTGCTCAGCGAATACCCATTTTGCTAAGAAATAAACTGCACCTATAACTACAACTGCGCCGACCATACCAGCTGGTTCTTTTAACATTGAAGTGAGATCTAAGATGAACCCCATGAGATGTCCTACCTGTAATTTTTGTATTTTAGAAATTGCTAGTTTCATAGCAAATGGAAGCGACATAATACTTTAGAGGGAACTAAAGTCAAGGCCTAATTGCATGGCGATCAAGCGTGAATATTCCAGGTTTGCAGGGGTCTCTAAAATAGACTTTAACGCAATTTTTGAAGTATAGGATGGGTACGGGCAAACAGCCGGGCAACTGATTTTTTATACATTGATATGTTTTGGGCAGCGTGTTCCTGTGCATTGAAAATTTAAAGCTCGATAGCTTGTGTGGTATAGTTTAAACTTCATTTTTTAAAGCTGATTACGTGTTATGGGGCGAGAATTATGATAAAAAAATACATAAAAATACTACCAATTGCAGCGACTTTATTTGCAATTTCGGCAAATGCAGAGGTTTTGTTAAAGGATAATTCTGAAATTTTAGGGAAATGGAATCTCTATGCGGAAGCAAGCAAAATTGACGGAGAAAAAAAAGCAGTTAAAGTTGAATGGGATTTCAAGGACAATGGCGTGTTGCAAACGACCTCAACGGATTCAGTGGGCCGGACCAAAGAAATGAAAATCGCTATTAAATATGCGGTTGAAAATGGTGAAATTAAAAAGCAAACAAAACTTGGACAAGAAAAATATGAGTCTTGTAAAGTCATTGAAAAAGACGGATCAAGCATGATTTTAAAATGTCCGTTCCTGTTTTATTTTCTGACAAAAATA
Organism: Methylovulum sp.; assembly: GCA_030689765.1. GTDB lineage: Bacteria > Pseudomonadota > Gammaproteobacteria > Methylococcales > Methylomonadaceae > Methylovulum. The sequence continues at coordinate 5,401 of JAUYEP010000061.1, read as the reverse complement.
TAATAACTTAAGAGAAGGGTATAACAATGATTGGTGCTATGGTAATGATTTTTGCGGCTATCTGGATTTATCAGTCAGCCATAAAAGCAGGAACAAGTAATGTAATTCTGTGGGTTGGCGGTTGCATGGCTGTATTTCTGGCTTCGCAGGTTTTATTGATTGACGCAAACGTTTATTTTTTAGAATTATTCAGGGGCGGCGAAGGTGATGCCAATTATGAGCGTGATCTGACCAGCGTTGGGGATAGAAAAAATGAAGGTGGTTTTCAAAGTGGGGGCGGCGTTTTGGTATCGCTGTTTATGGAGCTGATGCCACCTATCGTAGGCCTCATTATTGTTGGATTTATTCGATTAAAATTTATCGTTAAAGAAAAAATTGCATTAACAACTTTGTTTGGCGGTATCAGCGAGATTATAACGGGCGCTGCCAAAAGTATCGCAGATACATTAAAGCAAGGCATTAAAAAATCATAAAAGTAAAATAACCAGAAACGGATTGCAAAAATCTGGTAACAAATGAAAGCTCAAGTGTTGCTTGGGCTTTTTTTATGTTCTGAGAGTTGGTGCTGTAGATTATCCTTATCCTAGAATAACCGAAACCAATATAACTAGACCGCCTACAAATGCAACAGTGAAAATTATCCCCGCTATAACATAGTGCTTCAACGATCCCTGCGTAAAATCTTTTTGCCTGTTTTCGTCACTTTGTACGCCGATAAAAGCAGCAAAAACGCTTTTAAATACTTGAATAATTGTTGGTGTTGACATGGTTGTCTCCAGTGAGGGCAAAAAATAATAGTGCTTGCCTGCCTTTTACGCAATGATTATATTGCAGAAATTTTGAACCACCCACCCATTATCACTCATGAATAGAACAGATTTATTTAAACAGCAACTGGCCCAACGCATACTATTTCTTGATGGCGCGATGGGGACTATGATCCAAAGCTACAAGCTGGACGAAAAAGATTATCGCGGCGAACGTTTTGCGGCATGGGATGTTGACCTTAAAGGCAATAACGACCTGTTGTCATTGACACAACCCGATATTATCAAAGCCATTCATAGTGCTTATTATGCGGTGGGTTCGGATATTGTTGAAACCAATACCTTCAATGCCACGGCCATTGCGATGGCGGATTACCACATGGAATCGCTGGCTTACGAAATCAATCTGGAGTCGGCAAGGTTGGCGCGGCAAGCGGCTGATGAATTTACTGAAAAAACGCCGGAAAAACCGCGCTTTGTCGCGGGTGTGTTAGGCCCCACTAACCGCACGGCGTCGATGTCCCCTGATGTCAACGATCCTGGTTTCCGCAATATTTTCTTTGATGATTTGGTCACCGCTTATACCGAAGCAGCTCAAGGATTAATTGATGGCGGCGCGGATCTTATCCTGATTGAAACCATATTCGACACGCTGAACGCCAAAGCCGCCATTTTTGCGGTTGAACAAGTTTTTGAAAGCATCGCCCATAAACTGCCGGTGATGATTTCAGGCACGATTACCGATGCGTCAGGCAGGACGTTATCCGGGCAAACGGTTGCCGCCTTTTGGCATTCACTGAAGCATGCCGAACCAATCTCCTTCGGCTTTAACTGTGCCTTAGGCGCAAAAGAATTGCGCCAGCATATCGACGAATTATCAAGCATTGCCGACACCCACGTTTCCGCCCACCCGAACGCAGGCTTGCCTAATGAATTTGGCGAATACGATGAATCGCCCGAAGCTATGGCGAAAGAAATTGAAGATTGGGCATCATGCGGATACCTGAATATTATCGGCGGCTGCTGCGGCACTTCGCCAGCGCATATCAAAGCCATCGTCGAAGCCGTACAAAAATATCCCCCCAGAAAAATCCCCGACATTGAAAAGCAATGCCGTTTGGCAGGTCTTGAACCCATGTCGATAGGCAACGGCACGTTGTTTGTCAACGTCGGCGAACGGACTAACGTGACCGGTTCGGCGGCATTTAAACGGCTGATTATTGAAGGTGATTTTGAAGCGGCTTTAGACGTTGCCAAACAACAAGTTGAAAACGGCGCACAGATTATCGACATCAATATGGATGAAGGCATGTTGGAATCCAAAGACGCCATGGTGCGCTTTTTGATGCTGATAGCTTCTGAACCAGATATCGCCAAGGTACCGATTATGCTCGACTCTTCAAAATGGGAGATTCTTGAAGCCGGACTGAAATGTATCCAAGGCAAAGGTGTCGTCAACTCCATTTCGCTGAAAGAAGGCGAGGCATTGTTTATCAAACACGCCAAACGGGTACGACGCTACGGTGCGGCGGTTATCGTGATGGCATTCGACGAAGAAGGTCAAGCCGACACCCGCGCCCGCAAAGTCGAAATCTGCCAACGTGCTTATAAAATCCTGGTTGAACAGCTCGGTTTCCCGCCTGAAGATATTATTTTTGACCCCAACATCTTCGCCGTTGCGACCGGCATTGATGAACACAATAATTACGGCGTGGATTTTATTGAAGCCACCCGTGAAATCAAACAAACGCTACCTTATGCGCTGATTTCCGGTGGCGTATCCAATGTGTCGTTTTCGTTTCGTGGCAATAATCCGGTGCGCGAAGCGATACATGCTGTCTTTTTATATCATGCCATTCATGCGGGCATGTCGATGGGCATCGTCAATGCCGGACAATTGGCAATTTACGCCGACATCCCCGAAGATTTGCGTGATGCAGTTGAAGACGTGATACTCAACCGCCACGATGGCAGCGGTACCGAAAAATTACTGGAGCTGGCAGAAAAATATAAAGGTGACGGTAGCAGTAGCGAAGTTAAGCAAGAAAACCTCGAATGGCGGAGCTGGCCGGTGGGCAAACGCCTGGAACACGCGCTAGTCAAAGGCATCACCGATTATATAGACGAAGATACCGAAGCGGCGCGGCTGGAAGCCGAGCGTCCGCTGCATGTCATCGAAGGCGCGTTAATGGACGGCATGAACGTCGTTGGTGATTTATTCGGTGACGGCAAAATGTTTTTGCCGCAAGTCGTCAAGTCCGCGCGGGTCATGAAAAAAGCCGTCGCTTATTTAATGCCGTTTATGGAAGCAGATAAAGCCGCAGGTGATAGGCAAACTAACGGCAAAATCCTGATGGCGACGGTAAAAGGCGATGTGCATGACATCGGCAAAAATATCGTCGGTGTCGTGTTGCAATGCAATAATTATGAAGTGATTGATCTGGGCGTGATGGTGCCCGCCGAAAAAATCCTGCAAACCGCACGCTTGGAAAACGTCGATATAATCGGATTAAGCGGATTGATTACCCCGTCACTGGATGAAATGGTGCATGTCGCCAAAGAAATGCAGCGCCAAGGTTTCACCATCCCATTGATGATAGGCGGCGCCACTACCTCCCGCGCCCACACCGCCGTAAAAATCGAGCCGCATTATCAAGGCGCAACCGTTTATGTCACCGATGCGTCGCGTGGTGTCGGTGTCGCCAGTAACCTGTTAAGTAGCGATCTGAAAGCTGATTTTACCCAAGGCATACGCCAGGAATATGCGCAGGTGCGCGAACGCCACAAAGGCAAAGAAGCCAAAACCAAACAGCATCCTATCGGACTGGCCCGACAAAACCGCTTTAACTGGGGGCAATACGAGCCGGTTAAGCCGTCATTTTTAGGCATAAAAGTCATCTCAGATGTCCCGCTTGCCACGCTGGCCACTTACATCGACTGGTCGCCGTTTTTCCAAACCTGGGAAATGGCAGGCAGCTATCCCAAAATACTCGATGATAAAGTGATCGGTGTTGAAGCCAGAAAGTTGTTCGCCGATGCACAAGCTATGCTGAAAAAAATCATTGAAGGACAATGGCTGACCGTGCGGGCTGTCATCGGCTTTTTTCCGGCGCAGAGTGACGGTGATGATGTCGTGCTTTATACCGATGAAACACGCACCCAACAACGTGAAGTCCTGCATCATTTACGCCAGCAAAATATCAAGGCCCCAGGCCGCCCCAATTATTGCCTGTCCGACTTTATCGCCCCGGCTGAAAGCGGCAAAGCAGATTATATCGGCGCGTTTGCCGTCACCACAGGCATAGGCATCGAAGCCAAGCTGCAACAATTTGAGCAAGACCATGACGACTACAGCGCGATTATGCTAAAAGCCTTGGCAGACCGCTTGGCAGAAGCCTTTGCCGAATACCTGCACCAAATCGTCAGAAAAGATTATTGGGGCTATGCCGAAGATGAAACCCATGAAAACGAGCAATTAATCAAGGAAGCCTATCAAGGCATACGCCCCGCGCCAGGCTATCCGGCTTGCCCCGACCATACCGAAAAAGCCAAATTGTTTGAATTGCTCAATGCCACCGAAAACACCAGCATTTCGCTCACAGAAAGTTATGCGATGTACCCTGCATCGGCGGTCAGCGGGTGGTATTTTTCACATCCCGAATCGCAGTATTTTAATGTCGGTAAAATAGACAAAGACCAGTTGGCGGATTACGCCAAACGCAAAGGCATCCACGAAGCTGAAGCCGAACGCTGGCTGGCAGCGCACCTGCATCAGTAATTCAATGCCTGAATTACCCGAAGTTGAAACCATTTGCTTAGGTATTGCCCCGCATATTGAAGGGCAAGTGGTTAAACAAGTCATTATCCGCCAGCCTAAATTGCGCTGGCCGATGCCAGAAAATCTGGCAGAAACGCTAACCGGCCTGCGCATCCAGCATGTTTCCAGACGGGCAAAATACCTGCTGGTCACTACCGAAGCAGGCACCTTGCTGATCCATCTGGGCATGTCCGGCAGTTTACGGATAGTGTCGGTCAACCAAGCCGCCGGAAAGCATGACCATATCGACTTTGTGTTTAGTGAAAACACCGTCTTGCGCTTTAACGACCCACGCCGCTTCGGCGCGGTACTCTGGACATCCGCGCCCGTTTTGACCCATCCCTTGCTGAAAGACTTAGGCCCGGAACCGCTGTCGCCTGCATTTAACGGTGAACTGCTGTACCAGCTATCCAGAAACCGCAAAGTGCCCATCAAGACATTCATTATGGACAGCCATATCGTGGTTGGCATCGGCAATATCTATGCAAACGAAGCCTTGTTTATGGCAGGGATATTACCCTCGCGCCATGCTGGCAACTGTGCTTTGGCCCGCTACGAAAAACTGGCTGACAGTATCCGCAAGGTATTGCAAAACGCCATCGGACAAGGCGGCACAAGCTTACGCAATTTTGTCAACGAAACCGGCAAACCAGGCTATTTCAAACAGTCCTTGCAAGTTTATGGACGCGCCGGATTGGCCTGTCCGGTATGTGGGCAACCGTTAAAAGAAATCAGGTTGGCTAATCGGACCACGGTGTTTTGCAGGGATTGCCAGCGGTGATTCCCTATGATGACTGCCAGTCCTCAAAGGACTGGC
>JAUYEP010000155.1 GCA_030689765.1 Methylovulum sp. | reverse complement strand
TTCCTTGCAGATAATTGCTATATTTTTAGGTTGTTCTATCACGAAATCTGGCTTGAAACAGCAGTTATCTGTATGAAATAACGTGATTATTTATTTAACACTATGATTTTTAATAAATAAACTTGTGTAGATACTTATGCGCTCTGCGTGGGAATGCCTGTTGGGACGCTCCGCGTCCCGTAACCCTGGACAGGCAAAACGCAGCCGTCCGCCGGTTTTACGCGACGCGGAGCGTCGCAGACTGCATTCCCACGCGGAGCGTGGGAACGATGGGGCTGAGTAGTATTGGGTTTGTGGCGTTCGCTGGATGCTTAACGGGATGTTGGGTAGGCTTCCTGGCTTTTTTCAACCTCCTGTTAATCAACATCTTCGACTCGATAGCGACATTTTGCTATAATGCCGCCCTTTTATGCAGTGCAGCTGCATTGACAAAAGGGACTAAAGTTTGTGTGTTTGCATACTTTAAATTAAAAAAGCTGCCAAGAAACCCTGTCGATGGCTTCATCGGCACTCTGTTTATATAGGGATCAATGTCAAACTTCGCTAAAGAAATCATTTCTGTCAATCTCGAAGATGAGATGAAACAGTCCTATCTCGATTACGCCATGAGCGTTATCGTCGGTCGAGCCCTTCCAGATGTCAGAGACGGCCTTAAGCCGGTGCATCGTCGTGTGCTATATGCGATGAGCGAGTTAGGCAATGACTGGAACAAACCTTATAAGAAATCCGCGCGTATCGTCGGTGATGTCATCGGTAAATATCACCCGCATGGCGATACCGCCGTTTACGATACGATGGTGCGGATGGCGCAACCGTTTTCCCTGCGTTACATGCTGATCGACGGGCAAGGCAACTTCGGTTCGGTTGACGGCGACCCGCCTGCGGCGATGCGTTACACCGAAGTGCGTATGTCGAAAATCGCCCATGAACTGCTGGCTGATCTGGATAAAGAAACGGTCAATTTTATTCCCAACTACGATGAATCTGAGGTTCAGCCGGAAGTGTTGCCGACCCGTTTGCCCAATTTACTGGTCAATGGTTCGTCAGGTATCGCTGTGGGCATGGCGACTAATATACCGCCGCATAATTTATCTGAAGTGGTTAGCGCTTGTCTGGCGCTCATTGATAATCCTGAAGCCTCTATTGTCGATTTGATGACCCATATTCCTGGGCCTGATTTTCCTACGGCGGCATCAATTAATGGCGCATCGGGCATTTACAGCGCCTATACGACCGGACGCGGCAAAATCTATTTACGCGCACGCTGCCATTTTGAAGATGTAGGCGATAGCAGCCGGCAAGCGATTATCACGACTGAATTGCCGTATCAAGTGAATAAGGCGCGGTTACTGGAGAAAATTGCCGAGCTGGTTAAGGAAGGCAAGCTTGAAGGCATTTCCGGCTTGCGTGATGAATCGGATAAAGACGGTATGCGTATGGTGGTTGAGTTGCGCCGTAACGAAGTGCCGGAAGTGGTGCTGAACAACCTGTACAAGCAAACCCAATTCCAGACCGTTTTCGGCATTAATATGGTGGCGTTGCTGGATGGCCGCCCACACTGCATGAATCTTAAAGAGATTCTTTGTGCCTTTATTGACCATCGGCGCGAGATTGTTACGCGCCGGACGATTTATCTGTTACGCAAAGCGCGTGAACGGGCGCATGTTTTGGAAGGGCTGGCGATAGCCTTGGCAAATATTGATGCCATGATCGAGTTGATCAAGACATCAAGCAATCGGGAAGAAGCCAAAGAAGGCTTGTTGGCAAGATCATGGAATGCGGGGCTGGTCGCTTCCTTGCTGGATAGGGCGGATGCTGACCGTTCAAGGCCGGATAATCTGGAGGTGGAATTTGGTCTGCATGGCGGCGTTTATAGGCTTTCGGAAACCCAGGCGCAAGCGATCCTGGATTTACGCCTGCACCGTCTGACGGGGCTTGAGCAAGGCAAGATTGTCGATGAATATAAAGCGTTGCTGGCACAAATTGACGAGCACCTTTTTATCCTCAGCAGCGACACCCGTTTGATGGAAATCATCAGGGAAGAATTGGTCGCGATTAAAGACCAGTATTCCGATCCGCGCCGCACTGAAATTGTCCAGACCCAACTGGATTTGTCCGACGGTGATCTGATTACTGTCGAAGATAGGGTGGTTACCATGTCCCATGAAGGTTACGTCAAGTCCCAGCCATTAAGCGACTACAAATCTCAGCGACGTGGCGGGCGCGGTAAATCGGCGACAGCAACTAAAGAATTGGATTATGTCGATAAGCTGATTGTTGCCAATACTCACGATACCATTTTGTGTTTCTCATCCTTGGGTAAAGTGTATTTGCTTAAGGTCTACCAATTACCAGTTGCCAGCCGCGCGGCGAGAGGCAAACCGTTTGTTAACCTGTTGCCCTTGGAGCAGGGCGAGAAAATCAATGCGTTGCTGCCAGTCCAGGAGTTTACCGACAACAAGTTTATTTTCATGGCGACCTCTGCGGGTACGGTGAAAAAGACGCCGCTAAACGAGTTTGAACGCCAGCGGACTACCGGTAAAATGGCAATTGAATTACGCGAAGATGATACCCTGGTTGGCGTAGCTATTACTGACGGTCAGCAAAAGGTCATGCTGTTTAGCAGCGACGGTAAGACGATCTGTTTTAATGAAGCCGATGTGCGTTCTATGGGGCGGACAGCTTCTGGTGTGCGGGGTATGCGTTTGCAAAAAGACCAAAAAGTCATTTCGCTGATTATCGCTTCGGAAGGCACGGTGTTGAATATCACCGAAAACGGCTACGGCAAGCGTACCTTGGTGGAAAAATTCAATTGCCAGACGCGTGGCGGTCAAGGCGCCATTGCTATGCAGACTTCTGAGCGCAACGGCAAGGTTGTTGGCGCGTTGCTGGTCAATGATAACGATGAGCTGATGATTATCACCGACGGCGGCACCTTGGTCAGGACGCGGGTTGCTGAAATTTCGGTAGTCGGCAGAAATACCCAGGGCGTGACCGTTATCCGTCTGGATAAAAAAGAAAAAGTCATTGGTGTGGACCGCATTGAAGGTCTGGCAGATGATGATGACGGTGGTAATGAAGACGACGATGTTTTAATGGGCGAAGACGTTGTGTCCAATGACGATGCCTGATAAGTGCTAACCGGAAAAACGATGTATTTAGTTAAGTTAATGCCTAGAGCGATCAAGGAGTTAAAAGATATTCCCAAAGCCCGCGCCAAGCGAATTGTCGAAAAAATATCAGGTCTTGAGCATGGTTTGGGTACGGATGTTAAAAAACTTGCTAATTTTACGCCCGAATACAGACTGAGAGTGGGTGACTACCGAGTTCTTTTCGAGATAGAAAGTCAACAAATTATCATTTATCGGGTAAAACATAGAAAGAATGCTTATGCAAAGAGGTGACATCATGGAATTACATCCCCAACTCATAGAAAAAGAAGGTAGAAAGGAATTTGTTGTGCTTCCGTTTAATGAATTTCAAGCCTTAACTGAATTAATGAATGACTATGAAGACCTTATGGATTTAAGAGCGGCTAAGGAAGAAGCTAAAGGTGAGCAACCTGTTTCTTTAGCTTCAGCAATCGCTGAACTAGGTTTACAACAATAATTACACAAGCAGAGAGAACCCATGTCCAGAATATATAATTTCAGTGCAGGCCCTTCCATATTACCCGAAGCCGTTTTATTGCAAGCCCGGCAAGAGATGCTGGAATGGCGCGACAGCGGCATGTCGGTGATGGAAATGAGCCATCGTGGCAAGCATTTCGCACTGATAGCCGAAGCGCTGGAAAGCGATTTGCGCGAGTTGCTGGCGGTTCCGTCCAATTATAAGGTGCTGTTTTTGCAAGGCGGTGCGTCGGCGCAGTTTTCGCTGATTCCTCAGAACCTGCTTAACGGCAAAACTAAAGCCTGCTATATCAATACCGGCGCATGGTCGGAGAAAGCGATTAAAGACGCGCAGGCTTTTTGCGATGTTATTGTTAGCGCCAGTGCTGAAAGCACTAAATTCACCACTATTCCTGATGTGGCCAGTTGGGCTATTGATGCTGAGGCGGCGTATTTGCATTACACCTCGAACGAAACGATACATGGTGTTGAATTCCAGGGCATCCCCGATGCAAAAGGCTTGCCGCTGGTGTCAGATATGTCTTCTAACATTCTGTCGCGTTCCGTCGATGTGAGCCAGTACGGCCTGATTTATGCCGGAACCCAAAAAAACATGGGTCCGTCAGGTGTCACCATCGTGATTGTGCGGGATGACTTGATCGGTCATGCCACGAAAACGACACCGCCAGTATTCAATTATGCTGAACAGGCGAAAAATCAGTCCATGCTCAACACGCCAGCCACTTATAACTGGTATTTGGTGGGCTTGGTATTGAAATGGCTGAAAGGGCAGGGCGGTGTTGCCGCGATTGAGCAACGCAATATCGCTAAAGCGGCAAAGCTGTATCAAGCGATTGACCAATCAAGCCTATACCGCAATCCGGTCGAAATCCCTTACCGCTCGCGGATGAACGTACCGTTTATCCTCGCCGATGAAAAGCTGGATAAAGCCTTTCTTGCCGCTGCCGAAGCCAATGGTTTGTATGAACTGAAAGGCCATCGTTCGGTGGGCGGTATGCGGGCAAGTATCTATAATGCGATGCCGGAAGCAGGCGTAGAGGCATTGATGGCGTTTATGGCGGAATTTGAACGCACACATTAATCTTGTTACCCAGAAGGATACGCCGCCATGACTGCGATTACCCCGCTTGCTGAATTAAGGGAAAAAATTGATGCCATCGATGCACAAATTCTGCAATTGATTAACCAGCGGGCCTCTTGTGCATTGGAGGTTGCCAGAACCAAGATTGCCCAGGGTGAGCAGGGCACATTCTATCGTCCGGATCGGGAATCACTGGTGTTGCGGCGTATTCAGGAATTGAACGAAGGGCCTTTGTCAGATGATGCCGCAATACGTTTCTTCAGGGAAATCATGTCAGCTTGCCTGGCTTTGGAAAAGCCCCTGGAAGTCGCTTTTTTAGGGCCCGAAGGCACGTTTACGCAACAAGCGGCGTTTAAACATTTTGGCCATGCGGTTAAAGCGGTGCCGGTGGCGACGATAAGCGAGATTTTTAATGCAGTAGAAACGGGCCTGTGCCAGTTCGGTGTGGTGCCGGTTGAAAATTCAACAGAAGGTGTCATCAGCCATACGCTGGATAGATTATTGACATCGCCATTGAAAATATGCGGTGAAGTGGAAATCAGGGTGCATCAAAACCTGATGGGCTTGGCAGAAAATCTGCGTGACATTACGGCGGTGTATTCACATCAGCAATCGTTGGCGCAGTGCCGGCAATGGCTGGATAAACATCTGCCGCAGACCCAGCGTATCGCCGTGAGCAGTAATGCTGAGGCGGCGCGGTTGGCATCGACGAATAAACAAGTCGCGGCAGTTGCAGGCCTTGCGGCTGCCGATGTTTATTTTGTGCCGGTTATCGAAAAAAATATTGAAGATGTCGCCAACAACACCACCCGTTTTATTATTATCGGCCAGCAACAGTCATCTTCTACGGGTAAGGACAAAACCTCGCTGGTGGTTTCTACGGGCAACAAGCCCGGCGCGTTACATAAAGCGCTGGAGCCTTTTACCACCTTTGATGTCGATATGGTGAATATTGAATCCAGGCCCTCACGTCAGGAGCTATGGGATTATGTGTTTTTTATTGACATTCAGGGCCACACTGATGACGTTGCGGTTGCACAGGCTTTGGCATCCTTGAAGGACAAGGTCAATATGCTGAAAATCTTGGGTTCGTACCCTAAAGCCGTGTTTTGATGCCATGATTAAACTGCTCAAGACAATGCCGTGCCTTTTTTATTTCCTGAATTAGCCATTGACTTGACCGCAGTCTTTGCCCAATAAGCTCCCGTTCAACTCATCCCAATATCTAATCTTATGAGCAACGAAAACATTTACCGGTTAGCTGTAGCCGGAGTGCAGCAACTTATCCCTTACAAAGCGGGCAAACCCATCGAAGAGCTTGAGCGCGAGCTGGGTTTGACGCAAATTATCAAGCTTGCTTCCAACGAAAATCCCTTAGGTCCAGGCAAAAAAGCGCTGGCAGCGATTCAGGCGGCTTTACCGGAGCTGGCTTTATATCCTGATGGTAGCGGTTTTCATTTAAAACAGGCGTTGGCGAAAAAATACGCACTGGATGCCGCTCAGATTACCTTGGGTAATGGCTCGAACGAGATCTTGGAATTGGTGGCGCGGGCGTTTTTAACGCCAGCATGTGAGGTCGTTTTTTCCCAACATGCGTTTGCCGTTTATCCGTTGGTGACGCAAGCGGTTGGTGCGGTTGCCGTTGTGGTTCCGGCTATCGGCTATGGTCATGATTTGACTGCGATGGCACAGGCGATAACTGCAAACACGCGGCTGGTATTTATCGCCAATCCTAATAATCCAACGGGTACGCTGTTGGCGCAAGCCGACTTAGAACAGTTTATTGGTGCGTTACCCAATACGGTGGTGTGCGTATTGGATGAAGCCTATTTTGAGTTCGTTAGTCAGGATGCCGTGGTTAATTCAATCGATTGGTTGGAAAAATATCCAAACTTAATCATCACACGGACTTTTTCAAAGGCTTACGGATTGGCAGGATTACGTGTTGGTTATAGCCTATCCAGCGCTGAAATCGCCGATATTTTAAACCGCGTCAGGCAACCCTTTAACAACAATGCCCTGGCGTTGGTCGCAGCAGAGGCGGCATTGACCGATGATAAGCATTTGCAGCGGACGATTGCGAATAATACCCAAGGCATGCAGCAACTAACGGATGGCTTTAAAGCCTTGGGGCTGGAATGGATCCCTTCGGCAGGTAATTTTGTTGCGGTCGATTTAAAACGGGCAGGACTACCTGTCTATGAGGCTTTATTGCGTAAAGGGGTGATTGTCAGACCCGTGGCAAACTACGAAATGCCGGAATTTTTGCGTATCAGTATCGGCACACCAACAGAAAACCAATTGTTTTTACAAGCATTAAGCGACACGCTGGCGAATGTTTAAAAAGCTTTGCATTATCGGTGTTGGCTTGATTGGCGGTTCGATTGCCAGAGCGGCACGGTTACAAAAACTGGCTGAAACCATCGTGGGATTCGGCCGCGGACAGGATGTCCAGAACCTGCAAACTGCCAGACAACTTGGCGTGATTGACGCGTTTTATCTGGATATTGCGCTCGCCGTGCAGGATGCTGATTGCATTATTATTGCCACGCCGGTAGCCAGCATCGAAGCGGTTTTGACCTTGCTTAAGCCGTTTTGGTCAAACAACGTGATTTACACTGATGTCGGCAGCACCAAAGGCAATGTGCTTGCAGCGGCACAAGCCGTATTCGGCAAAGTGCCGGATAATTTTATTCCCGCCCATCCGATTGCAGGGGGTGAGCAAAGCGGTGTGCTGGCGGCTATTGATGATTTATTTGTGCATAAGCGTTTGATTATCACGCCTGTCGATAATACCAATACGGATGCTTTACGCAAAATTCAGCGATTTTGGCAGCAGTTGGGGTCTTCGGTATCGGTCATGGATGCCCAGCATCATGACCAAGTGTTAGCGGCGACTAGCCATTTACCGCATATTTTGGCGTTTGCCTTAGTCGATATGCTGGGACATAAAGACGAGCAAAGCGAAATTTTTAAATATGCAGCGGGTGGTTTTAAAGATTTTACACGGATTGCCTCCAGCGATCCGGCTATGTGGCAAGCCATTTGTATGGCTAATAAAAATGAAATAATCCCTTTAATCAAACAGTTAATGGGGGAATTGGATAAAATACAACAGCTGCTGGAGAACGGTGACAGCCAGCAGCTTTTTGCAACCTTAACGTATGCCAACCATGCACGGCAACGCTTTCTTAACCAGATAGATATTACTATGTCGAAATCACAAACCTTTCAAATTCAACCTGGTGGCAAACTGTACGGTGAAACCCGTGTCCCTGGTGATAAATCCATGTCACACCGTTCGATCATGCTCGGATCACTGGCTGAAGGCGTTACCCATGTCACCGGCTTTCTTGAAGCGGAAGACGCCTTGGCAACCTTACAGGCCTTTCGCGATATGGGCGTGGAAATTGAAGGGCCGGTTGATGGTTGTGTCACGATACACGGTGTCGGCAAGCACGGTTTAAAAGCACCTAAAAATGAACTGTATCTGGGGAATTCAGGGACCTCGATGCGTTTATTGAGCGGCTTATTGGCTGGGCAATCTTTTAATACCGTATTGACAGGTGACAAATCCTTATCAGGCAGACCGATGAAACGGGTGACTGATCCGTTAAGCCTTATGGGCGCGGATATAAAAACGACGGAACAAGGTACTGCGCCGCTGCATATTACGGGCAAGTCTGGCCGGTTGACAGCGATTGACTACACGATGCCGATAGCCAGTGCGCAGGTCAAGTCTTGCCTGTTGCTCGCCGGCATGTATGCGCAAGGTGAAACCCGCGTCACTGAACCTGCGCCTACGCGTGATCATACCGAGCGGATGCTGGCGGGGTTTTCTTATCCGGTTAAACGCGAAGGCAGCACGGCAATTATTACTGCCGATGGCAGCTTAACGGCAATGGACATTGATGTGCCCAGTGACATTTCCTCAGCGGCCTTCTTTTTGGTAGGCGCATCGATTGCGCCGGGTTCAGATTTACTGCTAAAGCATGTTGGCATTAATCCGACGCGTACCGGTGTCATTGATATTCTGCGCTTAATGGGCGCTAATATTGAAGTATTGAATGAACGCGAAGTGGGGGGCGAGCCGGTTGCGGATTTGCATGTTGTTTACAGTCCGTTAAAAGGTGTCGATATTCCAGAAGCATTAGTGCCACTGGCAATTGATGAATTTCCTGTGCTGTTTGTCGCCGCCGCCTGTGCACAAGGTCAGACACGGTTAAGCGGTGCGGAAGAATTGCGTGTCAAAGAATCTGACCGTATCCAGGTGATGGCAGACGGTTTGCAGATTCTGGGCGTAGATGCACTGCCGACGGCTGACGGCATGATAATTAACGGCGGTAAAATCGGTGGCGGCGTGGTGACATCGCACGGTGACCATCGTATCGCCATGTCATTTTCAATCGCCGGATTGCGGGCTGATGCACCGGTAACCGTGCTGGATTGCGCTAATGTCAATACGTCTTTCCCTGAGTTTAAAGATTTGGTCAAATCATTGGGTTTGGCGTTAGTTTGTACCGAGGAATAACGGAGTGTCTATCCCTGTTTTAACGATTGATGGGCCTAGCGGTGCCGGTAAAGGCACGGTCAGCCGTTTGCTGGCAAAAAAACTGGGTTGGCATTACCTGGATAGCGGTTCTATTTATCGCTCACTGGCCATTGCGCTGTTAAAGCAGGCGGTTGATTTGGACAATGTCACCGAGATTGTTAATGTGGCGCAAGCTATGGTGTTAGAGTTTGAATGCGGTGATGATTTCATCGTCAAGTTAAACGGTGAAGATATAACTGCGCAGTTAGGGTTGGAAAATATTGGCAGTACCGCCTCGATTATTGCTGCACTGCCTGAGGTCAGGCGCGTATTGTTGAAAAAACAGCAGGATTTCAGGCAAGCGCCAGGGCTTGTTGCCGATGGTCGGGATATGGGGACGGTAGTTTTTCCCGATGCTGAGTATAAAGTGTTTTTAACGGCAAGTAGCTCAAAAAGAGCGGGGCGGCGATATAAACAGTTGAAAGAGAAAGGAATTGATGCTAATCTTTCCGGCTTAACAAAAGAGATAGAAGAACGCGATCGTCGCGACAGTGAGCGGACAACGGCTCCTCTCAGCATGGCGAGTAGTGCGCTTTTTATTGATTCTTCTGATATGACAATCGACACTGTGATAGATGAAGTGTTGAATAAATTCCTTATGGATTTTATTTCTATGCAACATTAGGCAGTTTTTTTTAACTTTAAACACACAAAGGCTGGGTTATTTCGACCCGCTTAGGAATAGAAAATGAGCGAAAGCTTTGCTGCATTACTTGAAGAAAGTTTAACCAAGACCAAAATGAGTCCTGGTGCTATGTTGATGGGTACCGTGATTGACATCGAAAACGATATGGTCATCGTCAGCACTCATTCTAAATCAGAAGGTGTCATTCCAAAATGGCAGTTTCTAAATAACGATGGCGAATTGGAAGTTGCCATTGGCGATGAAATCGAAGTTGCCCTTGATTTATTTGAAGATGGTTTAGGTGCAACGCTTCTTTCCCGAGATAAAGCAAAG
>JAUYEP010000144.1 GCA_030689765.1 Methylovulum sp. | reverse complement strand
ATCCCTTACACGGCGGCACACGGCACGATACGGTTTTCATTTTCCATCGTTCCCACGCTCTGGCGTGGGAATGCCGCCCGTGATGCTCCAGCGTCACGTCACGCAACGCCGGAGCGTTGCAGGATACGTTACCACGCGGAGCGTGGGAACGATAAAAGACTGATATTTTTTAGCTGTGCGTCTTTTAACGCACGGCTCAAGTCTAACATATTCCATTAAACCGACAACCGATAGTCAGCCCCAATATCAGGCGGCTAATTTATCATGGCCTATTTCTACGCTGGGGATTGCCAAGCCTGTCCAGCATTCCCACGCTCTGGCGTGGGAATGCCGCCCGTGATGCTCCAGCGTCATGTCACGCAACGCCGGAGCGTTGCAGGATGCGTTACCACGCGGAGCGTGGGAACGATAAATGGGTGTCGCCATCGCGCTCTACGTTTCCAACACTTCCCAGTTTGTCAGGTTTCCGACAATTTCCCTCCCAGCCTCCCGTATTGTCTTGTATGGCTTGCCAACCCTTCACCTACAACCCGCTGTTTTCGCGGCCTTACCAGTTGGCAAGCGTTTTGCTTTAAGTCTATCAACCCTGTTTTGACTTTATCAACAAACCCTATGAAAACCCAAACCCGCCAAATCATCATCGACGACACCACGCTCAGGGACGGCGAGCAATCAGCAGGCGTCGCCTTTTCGCTGGAGGAAAAACTGGCGATAGCGACACAGCTTGCAGCGTTGGGCGTACCGGAGTTGGAAATCGGCATTCCGGCGATGGGCGCAGTGGAACGGGAGGAAATCCAGGCCATTGCCGCATTGGATTTGCCGTCGCAATTACTGGTCTGGTCCAGGATGCGCCGCGATGACTTGCAGGCTTGTTTGGGGCTGAATGTGCATAAAGTGGATTTGTCCATTTCCGCGTCCGATCAGCATATCCAGCACAAATTGAAACAATCCCGCCGGTGGGTGCTGGATACTATCAATGAATTGGTGCAAGAAGCCAAAAGCAAAGGGTTTGAAGTCTGCGTCGGCATGGAAGACGCATCCCGCGCCGATATCGATTTCTTGATAAAGATGGCTGAAGCCGCCCAGCAAGCAGGCGCAAGCCGGATCCGCTACGCCGATACCGTCGGCATTATGGAGCCGTTCGGCGTTTTTGAAACCATCAAGAAATTACGCGCCGCAACCGATTTGGAAATTGAAATGCACGCCCATGATGATCTGGGGCTGGCAACCGCCAACACCTTAGCCGCTGCCTTGGCGGGTGCGACGCATGTCAACACCACGGTCAACGGTTTGGGCGAACGCGCCGGTAATGCCGCATTGGAAGAAGTCGTGGTTGGCCTTAAGCAACTCTATGGTTTTGATACCGGCATCCATCTGGCGCAGTTTCCTGAATTGTCGGCATTGGTCGCCAATGCTTCCGGCGATGCCATAGGCAGCCGCAAGAGCCTGATCGGCAAAAACGTGTTTAGCCATGAGGCTGGCATCCATGTCGATGGCTTGCTGAAAGACCCGAACAATTACCAAGGTGTAGACCCCGCCATCGTCGGACGCAAGCACCAACTGGTGTTGGGCAAGCATTCCGGTACCCAAGGTGTGATCCATGCTTATCAACAACTGGGCATTAACGTCAACCGCAGTCAGGCGCAAACCTTGTTGTTACAAATCAAGCAATTTGTCAAGGCAACAAAAAAAACGCCCAGTGCGTCTGATTTGAATCACTTCATCAAAATCTGTAAAGGAGATTGGTCATGAACGAAGCTAACGAACCGCTTACCTTTGAACCTGAAGCCATAGAAACTGAAGAGCGGCTATTGGATGATGACCGTTATCCCGGTTCATTTTTCAGGGTTCCGATGCCGCCGATTGCGGGCAAAACAGGCTGGAGCCTATGCTAATGGAGATGGTGATGCTGGAAAATAATGTCCAGGACGCGCCGCTGGGATTTTTTGCCCAATGGCATGAAGATGTCCACTGCGTGTTTGGGCGCGATCCTGCCGCCCACAGTGTGCTGGAAATATTGCTGACTTATTCCGGTGTCCATGCGGTGCTGATACACCGCATCAGCCATCGTCTATGGAAAGCCAATTGGAAGTTGTCGGCGCGGGTGCTGTCGGCATTCGCCAAATGGATGACCTGCGTTGAAATCCATCCCGGCGCAACTATCGGCAGGCGCTTGTTTATCGACCATGCGCTCGGTGTCGTCATTGGCGAAACGGCGGAAATCGGCAATGATGTCACGCTTTATCATGGCGTCACGCTGGGTGGCACGACCTGGAACAAAGAAAAACGCCATCCGACTTTGGGCAATAACGTATTGGTCGGTTCCGGTGCGAAAATCCTTGGTGCGATTACCTTGGGCAACAATGTCCGTGTCGGGGCGAACTCCGTGGTCGTTAAAGATGTGCCGCATTGCTGCACGGTAGTCGGCATACCGGGGCGCATTATCCAAAGCAAAGGCACTAAAATTCAGAACAGGCATGGCATAGATTTGGACCATCATTTGATACCTGACCCGGTAGGCAAAGCCATTTCCTGTTTGTTGGAGCGGATTGATGAACTGGAAGCCAGGCAGGCGCAATTCAATAAGCCAATCACCGAAGAAGATTGCCATACCTGCGAGGCGGAAAGCATGTGTACAAGTCATCAGGACAGTCCGTTAAAAATGGCGGCGGGGTCATAATGGATCTACTGGATTTTGAAGCGCAAGGTTTGTATTTTGAAGAGCCCGATGTCGCTGGCGTGAAAGAACTGATTGCAGAAGCGGCTGACAATTATGCCAGCGGCGATGCGGAACTGCCTTTGTTACAGGCGTATTTTAAAGCCCCCGAATCGCTGAATGTGCTGGTGGCGTTAAACCGCTTTTATTATTACCAGCACCGCTTGGAAGATGCGTTATTGGCTACCACCAAGGCGTTGGCGGTCATCAGGCCATTGGTGTCTTTTCCTGAAGACTGGCGTGATTTGCAACAAAACCATTTGACGGCAACACCTGCGGCATTACTAACCCAAGTCAGGCTGTATTTGTTCACACTGAAAGCCATCGGGTTTTTAAACATGCGTTTAGGGTTGTTGGATGTGAGCCAAGCGATTTTTGAGAAATTGGTCGGGCTAGACAGTAAAAACCGGATTGGCGCACTGGGATTATTGGAATTGGTCATCAAACGTAAAACAGAGAACGAACTGACAGGAGCTTCCTCATGTTGAAAGAAAAAACCGATTCATTATTAGCTTTCATGGCACTGCTAGCCTTTATTATTTTGGCGGTTTATCTGCTGGCTCAGGACGCTTCTTTAGTCGGGCCGATTTGATTAAGCTTAGGGACAAGCACGAAATATTTACTGCAACATGATGATGGCTGCCAGTCCTTTGAGGACTGGCAGTAGAGTAGGGTGGGTAGGCTGTTTTGCCTTTATGCCCTTTGGGTACACCTTTACGTTCCGTTGACAAACGGTGGGCAGAAAAACGTTGCCCACCCTACCCAACTTAATTATGAATGTTGGGATAACCCAACTAAGCAAACGGAGAAGACCATGAGTTTTGAAGAAGAAATGGAAGAATTGGAATCTGCTGAAGATTTCTTGCAATATTTTCAATTGCAATACGAGCCCAGCGTGGTGCATGTCAACCGCCTGCATATCCTGCAACGTTTCCATGACTATTTGCAGCAGGGCGCAGATAGTATGCCTGAAGATGAAACCGCCAAACGGGTGGTGTACAGCAAGCTGTTGATGCGTGCCTATCAGGATTTTGTTGAATCCGATGCGCAAACAGAAAAAGTCTTTAAGGTGTTCAGCATGGGTGAACCGCAAACTGCCTTTGTTTCGTTAAGCGATATAAAAACATGAAACCCGAACGTTTTGATGAAGGCCGCTTCGATTTCGGTGAATCGGTGCGGGTGACCCGCAATGTCCGCAACGACGGCACCTATCCGGGCTTGGATGTCGGCGTGTTGCTGGTGCGGCGTGGCAGTGTGGGGCATGTGCTCAATGTCGGCACATTCTTGCAAGACCAAGTGATTTTTACCGTACATTTCCTTAGCCAAGACATCATGGTCGGTTGCCGTTTGGAAGAATTGATTAGCGTCGATGAACCGTGGAACCCCAGCCGCTTTGAATTTCGTGACAAAGTGGTTTGCACTAAAGGCTTAGGTGTGCAAGGCCAGGTCATCGCCGCCCAAGGCGCGGAGGGCGAGGTGTTAAAAGTGATCCGCGACGATGCCCTGATCCAATACCACGTCTCTTTCCAGGGCCGTATGCTGCAAGTTCCTGAAACCGTGCTGGCGCCAGCGCATCCAGACCCGTCAGAGCACGTTAGTGAAACCTTTAACGAGCCGGAGTTTTAACATGACACCGACTGCTGATTCCAGCAAGCCAGAAGCTTATAACGTCTTACGGGCGGCATTGGCCTTATTCAAAAAAGCGCCCAGCGAACTCGCCGATGACGAATTGACACAAGCGCAACGTCAAGCCGCCAACGAATACAAAATCGAAACACGGGTGCTGAACTCCCAAGAAGCCTCTTCGGTCATGATTACCGACGTGGAAATACAACGCGCTTATCAGGAAATCCGGGGCCGCTACGATGACGAAGACGGGTTTTTAAGCGAGCTTTATAAAAACCATCTTGATGAAAATT
>JAUYEP010000141.1 GCA_030689765.1 Methylovulum sp. | reverse complement strand
CTTTGGACGATCTTATTCCGGCCTACGTATTAATGCAGGTTAAAACCGCTGTATCCGCACCTACAGCTAACAAAACGTTATTAACCTAATCTGAAAACGATTTATATAAATCCCCCTCGACCCCCCTTTTTCAAAGGGGGGGGGGGAAGTGAATATTTATTGTTTTAGATTTTAACGGCAATAATACAAACAAAATTAAACCACTGAAAATAAGTGTCCCGGTGTTTAAATCCCGCCCGCGCCAATAATTCATAGTTTTCATCAAGACGATAAGGCACCAGGACATTTTCCAGCGCTTCCCTTTTGCGCTGGTTTTCAGTGTCGGTATAGCCGCTCTGGGAGGTCTTAAATTGCAGATAATGGTCAATGTATAAACGGTTTAAAACAGCATCCGTGGCAAGAATTTTTTCTGATAACAACAGGATGCCGCCGGATTTAAGTGCTTTGTAAATCGTTTTCAGTAAATTTTCCCTGTCGATAGGGCGTACAAATTGCAATGCCCAATTAAGGATAACGACATCACAATCGGGTAAATTGGTAAGGCAGCTCAAATCGGCTGTTCTCAAAGACACACGCCCTGCATTGATTTGCTCGGATAATTTCACCCGCGCCTTATCAAGCATGGGTTCAGCATTATCGAAACCGATAAAATGTGCATCTGGCGGACACTCAGAATGCGCGGTCAAATGTGCTAGGGTTGTTCCTGTTGAGCAGCCAAGATCGCAAATAACGCCTGACTCGGGAGGTAAAAAATCAATAATGAGATCAGTTTGGAGCCGCTGAATCTCATCGTAAAAAGGCACACTTCTTGAGACCATGTTGTCGAACACGCGGGCAACGTGTTCGTCAAAAGCAAAATCCTGCACCCTGCCCGTCTTGTTAAACAGCTTATCCTGATCTGCCATAATGTAACGGTGGGTTGTAGCTTGGCGGGTTGTTAATTACGGTTAAAAAGATCGATCAAATAAGCTAAACGACTGGCTCTATCCGACGATAATTGATCCCACTGAAAACGCCATTGCCAGTTACCCTCAGTGGTACCGGGCGTGTTCATACGATGCTCGGTGTCCAATTCTAGAATATCTTGCATCGGAATAACGGCTAAATTAGCGACCGATGCCAATGCCGCTTGTATTAATGCACAATGCAGGGACGCGGCAGGATTACCGAGATAATCGTAAATATATTTTTTTTCATCATCACGAAGCTGCTTTGACCAGCCCAAGGTCGTGTCATTATCATGCGTACCCGTGTAAACAACGCAGTTTCTTTCATAATTATCAGGCAGATAGGGGTTGTCATGGTCGCCGCCAAAAGCAAACTGCAAAATCTTCATGCCTGGCAAGTTAAACTCATCGCGTAGCTCTTCGACTTCATCAGTGATGATCCCTAAGTCTTCAGCAACCAAGGGTATCGCGCCCAGTTCTCTTTTAATGGCTTTCAACAAGGCTTTTCCAGGCGCGGTAACCCACTCGCCTTTTTGCGCCGTAGGCTCAGAGGCGGGTATTTCCCAAGCCGCTTCCAAACCACGAAAATGATCAATACGCAAAATATCAAACTGCTCAAGCTGGGTTTTCATGCGCTCAATCCACCAGTTAAACCCAGTTTTCTTCAAAAACATCCAGTTATAATGAGGATTGCCCCAACGCTGACCTGTTTTAGAGAAATAATCAGGCGGCACACCAGCAACGACGGACATATTGCCTGAATCATCAAGCTTAAACACATCGCGGTTTGCCCAGACATCGGCACTGTCATAGGATACGAAAATGGGAATATCACCAAATAACAAGACGCCTTTCTGATTGGCGTAGGCTTTTAAAGCCATCCATTGCTGAAAAAAGACATATTGTTCAAATTTGATACAGTCAATTTGTGCCTTTAAACGGCTTCGCGCTTCTTTAATCGCCTTACCCTCCCTTTCTTTAAAAGATTCAGGCCACTGATTCCAGCAATTTTGATTAAATTCGTTTCTAAGTGCTAAAAATAAAGCAAAGTCATTAAGCCAAAAGGCTTTTTTATGACAAAATTCCGCAAAACTGTCTTTATCTGACTGTTGTGCCCGCTCTAAAAAATGATTGAATGCTTTAGTTACCAAACACGTTTTATTGAATTTGGCAGTTCCCCGGCATTCTTCACATTTATCCGATAATTGCAGCCAACCTTTGTTAATCAAACCTTCAATGTTGATTAAGTCTGGGCTACCCGCATGGGCAGATAGGCACTGATAAGGCGATCCATCGTTATGCGTCATGCCTAAAGGCAATGTTTGCCAAACACTCACTCCCGCATTATGTAGAAAATCGACAAAATGATAAGCATCCTGCCCCAAATCACCTGATTTATTAGCGCCCGGCAGAGAGGTGATATGCAGCAACACACCTGCACGACGTTTATTTAAAATTTCATTCACTAAAAATATCTCAAGTTATAGTTCAACACCTGGTCGCATCGCCCCACCCATTGCTGGGGTTCCTGACCCCTGGGTAAATGACAGTGCCAGATAGGCTGGAGGCTGCTTTCCCAATAAGCGGTATAAATTGGCCAAGTTAAGACGGTATTGTTTTTCAAAGTTACTGACGGCTTCCCCAGGATTATAATCGCCAAACCACCAGAACCAGTCTGAGCCTTCACAGATCGCCAACTGAAATTCAGCCTCTTTGATTTGCTGGTCGGTCAAATACTGTTCCAAAATGGCTTTATCGAACTCTGCTTTAACATCGCCGAGCATATCCCATGCGCGATTTTTATCAACATCGCCTATCCATGTTGAAAAAGTACCATAAACCCAACTGCCTGCAACCAGTTTCGATAAGGGTTTAACCGCCACCTTAGCTTGTAGGCACTCTGAAAATGTCGTCAGTTCAATGGCAGGGTGTTCAGATAACCGTTGATACAAACCGCTAAGAAAATGATAACCGTTATTGGGAAAATGTTCCCATGCGTTTTCGCCATCCATAATAATTGAAACCACCTTGCCACTAGGTTCATCAGCGGCAATGTTTTCCAGATGACGGATTAAATCACTGACGGCATCATCGGCATGCCACTTTGAATATTCAAAGCCGATAAGATCGGATAAGCCATCATCCCTAAAAAAACAGGCCAACTCGGTTTTATCCAGCTTAAATGGGTGATGACTCGTTAATGGTTTTTTGTTTTCAGGCAGATTTAAACTGTTATGTAACACAGAACCACCGCTTGCTGCCCAATCAAAACCAAAATCACCCAGTATTCTCAGTGTATGCTCGCTGATGCTGCCTTCTGAAGGCCAACAGCCTTTAGGTTTGAAGCCAAAGAAGTGCTTAAAGGTTTGCACCCCTTTTTCAAGCTGCCAGAGGACGCGCTCACCCCCGCCCGGATACCGTGGCAATTCCGGCAAAGGCGCATCAGGCATGGCCTCGTGTGCAGCCTTCAAATCCAGCATTAACGGCATAATCGGATGGGCGTAAGGCGTGACTGACAGCTCAACCTGCCCTTTTTTGGCCAAGACATGATAGCGGCAAACCACATTCGCCAGCAGCTCGCCAATGATTTGAAGAAGCTCCAGCCGGTCGTGCTGGGTGTAGCCCGAGCCTTTTTCTATTAAATGCTGAATCCGGCTGTCGCTTAATTTTACCGTTTCCCCCATCCATGCCAAGTGATACCAGACCAGTATATCGCTGATGAACTGGGCATTGATATAAAGCAGCGCATCATAATGTTGGTCAAGCCAGTCTGCCATTTCAGCCAGCTTTTTAAACTCGGGATAGCGGTTGATTTGCCTTTCCCGGTTGGCACGCAAACAGTTTTTAATCAATTTCAGGAGGGTTTCAGGATCTTCAGGGATCAAGGTATCGACCAGTGCGGCGAGTAGTGGATCGCAAATTGGTGTGTGGTCATGAAAATAGCCATTAACCTGCCGGGCATATTCCTCAATTTGCTCAAGCAAAATAGGCGCAAAATTAATGACTGCTTTCGCTTTTGGCACCGCTTCCAGATGAGCCGCCATATCAACATAGTCTTTAATAACATGCAGATAAGTCCACGGCAAGATGAACTCCCCCGTGTGCAAGTCCCGATATTCGGGCTGGTGCATGTGCCAACACAATACCAGTTTTAACTTAGCCTTAGCCTTCGTTTTAGCTAGCGCCTTATCTAACATAATGCAACCGCTGCCCCAACATTTCCGGTGTCACCAGCACGATGCCGCCGTGGCTGACATGGAAACGCTGTTCATCATCGGCGCGGTTTTCGCCGATGATAGTGCCTTCAGGGACTTCACAGCCGCGTTCAATGATGGCTTTGTTAATCTGGCAATGCCGCGCTATGGTGACATCCGGCAGCACGATGCTGTCCTGCACGGTGCTGTAGGAGTTGACCCGCACATTGGTGAACAGCAGCGAATGCCGCACGGTGGCGCCGGAGACGATGCAGCCGCCGGAGATCATCGAGTCCAAGGCTTGACCACGGCGGTCGTCGTCGTCAAAGACAAATTTGGCGGGCGGCGTCTGGGTTTGGTAGGTCCAGATCGGCCAGGTTTTGTCGTAGATGTTCATGATCGGGTTGACGCCAATGAGTTCCATGTTCGCCGCCCAGTAGGCATCGATGGTGCCGACATCACGCCAGTAGCTTTGCTGGCCGCTTTGCAGGTCGAGGAACGGGTAGGC
>JAUYEP010000138.1 GCA_030689765.1 Methylovulum sp. | reverse complement strand
AAGGGTTTGTTGGTGAACTGTTTTGGTGAAATTGACTTCGATTTGTTTGATTTCAACACGTATTTTCTCGATTTCAAGGCGGGTCTTCTCGATTTCTTTTTGCAAATTCGCCTCAACCGTCTTGATTTCTTTTTGCAAATTCGCCTCAACGGTCTTGATTTCAAGACGTATTTTCTCGATTTCTTTTTGCAAATTCGCCTCAACCACCTTGATTTCAATGCGGGTCTTCTCGATTTCTTTTTGCAAATTCGCCTCAACCACCTTGATTTCAAGGCGGGTATTTTCGATTTCTTTTTGCAAACGCAATTCCGTTCCGCTTAAATCCCGTTGTGTAGCCACTTCCCTGAGGTTGGGAAAACGCTCCTCCAATTCACTAAAGGCTTCCACAATTGCTTTTGAACGCGCTTTATCGTCTGGGGCTTCATTAAGTTTTTCGTATAAATGTAGGGCGACAACACTCATAAACTATCTCCGTTTGTTTGGTTTTATTTGACCTAAGCCATGTTGGTGGGGTTACACTCTGGGGCACAAGCGCTATGCTAACCCGACTTTGGATGCACGAGTGTCATGATTTTTTACACTTTATTCTTCAACCCATTCCATCATTATACGCAACATGCTGTTTTTTATAACATATAAATTATGGCATTAAATATGCGTAAACTATGAATAGCCCACCAGTTTCAGACATTGGTGGCGTTCCGCGTGGGCATGAAAAGCTGTAAGGTGGTTTCACTTTAGCAAGCCGCTAAAATGTTTGGTCAATTTAGCCAAACTGGGTGGGCAAAAAAGCCTGCCCACCCTACACTGCTTGAATATCCAGAAATATTAACTTAAAGACATAAAGCAAATGAGCTTATCACCAATCCTGCTTCAGGCCAGCGAGCTTGGAATTCGCCTTGAAATCGTCAATGGTCTTCCTATTTGGGAAGCGCAGCCTGTTTATCGTCATCAAAAGCATATAGAGCGGATTTTGCACGGAATCACTAAGAAGGATTTTGCCCAGCCAGAGTGTGAATGCATTCATGCTGTGGATGTCTATATCCAGTTTCCTAATGGGTTAAAACGACCTGACATATCGATTTTTTGCCGAGAGCCAAGCGAGGAAGAGCAGGATTCAGCTTTAACCATGATTCCAGAGGCTGTTATCGAAGTGGTAAGCAAAGGCTTTGAAGCCAAGGACTTGGAAATTGGGCCACCATTTTATCTGTCACAAGGCGTCAAGGATGTGATTGTTTTCGATCCACTCACACTTTTGGTTCTGCATGTCCGTAAAGACCGCACTACGCGGCAAGTATCTCCTGTTGTTATTGAATTGGAATGTGGTTGTCAGCTTCTGGTGTGACTTTGGTGTTTTTCTAATCATTAGCAGCATTAAGTCAAGTAGGGTGGGCAACGCTGTTCTTGCCCACCAGTTTCAGACATTTGTGGCGTTCCGCGTGGGCATGAAAAGCTGTGAGGTGGTTTCGCTTTAGCAAACTACCAAGGGGTATTTTATTTATGCCCTTTGCGGATAGGCTTGATTGCGCTCCTGAGACGTTGCAATGCCGCCCCATTTCTTCCTAAGTTTCTGCTTGTTTAATGCCAGCCACTGAATGGCAATAATCGGGATTGACGAGATTATCTCGCCCTCTTCCAGCATTCGATAGGCTTCATCAAAATCGACAACGCGGACTAAAATATCTTCGTCCTCATCATCAAGGCCGTGAATGCCACCCGCTTGTGTGCTATCAACCTTGCCGCAAAACAGCGTCAGCCACTCTGCCGAGCAGCCTGGCGTGGTATAAAACCGGCTGATCTCGATCAGTTCCTCGATTTTACAGCCCGCTTCCTCGGCTGATTCGCGGTAGGCGACTTCCTCGGCGGTTTCACCCGCTTCAATTCCGCCGGCGACAATTTCCACCAACCAGGCATTGTCCGGTTGTAAAATGGCACCCGCCCGAAACTGTTCGATCAGCACGATTTTATCGGTATTCGGGTCATATAACAGCACTGCTACACAGT
Organism: Methylovulum sp.; assembly: GCA_030689765.1. Classification (GTDB taxonomy): domain Bacteria; phylum Pseudomonadota; class Gammaproteobacteria; order Methylococcales; family Methylomonadaceae; genus Methylovulum. The sequence goes on along the minus strand of JAUYEP010000138.1, from coordinate 2,905 downwards.
CGCCGCGTACAAAGAGTTCACGGCTAATGTCGCCGCTCCAGCCGCCACCATACAGGGTGTGCTTGAGACGGTATTTTTCCATCCGAAAATAGCCCGGATAAACGATTTCTTTTTGCAGGATTTCAAATTGCTTTTTCATGCGGGGGTGTCTATCAAGCCTGACTGTTCAAATAGTCTTCATAATTACCACTGAAATCAACAATGCCCTTGGGTGTCAATTCAATGATCCGTGTTGCCAGCGATGAGACAAACTCACGGTCATGACTGACAAACAGCAGGGTGCCGGGATAATTTTCCAGTGCGCCATTCAGTGATTCTATCGATTCCATATCAAGATGGTTGGTCGGTTCATCCATCACCATAATGTTATTTTTTTGCAAAATCAGTTTGCCAAATAACATGCGGCCTTTTTCCCCGCCGGACAGCACTTTGACGGGTTTGTTGATTTCATCCTGCGAAAATAACAAACGCCCCAATGTGCCGCGTATCGCCTGGTCGTCATCCGTTTCTTTACGCCATTGCCCCATCCAGTTAATTAAACTCAGATCCTGCGCAAAATCTTCGGCGTTGTCTTGTGGAAAGTAACCGACTTCGGCGTTTTCTGACCATTTAACCGTGCCGGTATCGGGTGTTAAATCGCCGACCAGTGTCTTCAGCAAAGTTGATTTACCAATCCCGTTAGGGCCGATTATCGCGATGCGTTCCCCGACTGCAATCATCAGCTTCAGGTTCTCAAACAACGGTTTTTCGGTATAGCCTTTGCTTAAATTTTCGACTTCCAACGCCAGACGATGCAATTTTTTGGTCTGGTCGAAGCGGATAAACGGATTGACGCGGCTTGATGGCTTGACTTCATCCAGCTTGATTTTTTCCAGTTGTCTGGCACGCGAGGTGGCTTGTTTGGCTTTGGAGGCGTTGGCAGAAAAGCGGCTGACGAAGGTTTGCAATTCGGCAATCTGGACTTTTTTCTTGGCATTACCGGACAGCAAGCGTTCACGGACTTCTGTTACTGCTGTCATATAATCATCGTAGTTGCCAGGGTAAACGCGCAATTCGCCATAATCCAGATCCGCGATATGGGTGCAAACGCTGTTTAAAAAGTGCCGGTCATGCGAGATGATGATCATCGTGCAGTTGCGTTCGTTTAACACGTCTTCCAACCAGCGTATCGTGTTGATGTCAAGGTTGTTGGTAGGCTCATCAAGCAGCATGATGTCGGGATTGGCAAACAGCACCTGCGCCAACAGGACGCGCAGTTTCCAGCCTGGCGCAACGGCGCTCATCGGGCCGTAATGTTGTTCCAGCGGAATATCCAGGCCTAACAGTATTTCTCCGGCGCGTGACTCAGCGGTATAACCGTCCAGCTCGGCAAATTCAACCTCCAGTTCAGCAACCTGCATGCCTTCATCTTCGGTCATCTCAGGCAACGAGTAAATGTGGTCACGTTCCTGTTTGACGGCCCACAGCTCTTTATGCCCCATGATCACGGTGTCGACAACATTGAATTCTTCAAAAGCGAACTGGTCCTGGCTTAATGTGCCCAGGCGCTCGTTAGGGCTGATGCTGACATTGCCCGCAGAGGGTTCGAGGTCACCGCTCAATATTTTCATTAAGGTTGATTTTCCGCAACCATTCGCACCAATCAGGCCGTAACGGTTGCCGTCGCCAAATTTGACGGAGATATTTTCAAACAGGGGCTTGGCCCCAAACTGCATCGTGATATTAGCTGTAGAAATCAAGGTAATGTCCCATTAGGTTTTGGTAAGTATTCACTTCCCCCTTTGAAAAAGGGGGATCGAGGGGGCAGAGGGGGCGTATCTAATAAAATCTCCCCTAACCCCTCTTTTTCAAAGAGGGGGAACTGAATAAGTACAGGTTTTGTAGCGTAGAAAACAGGTTTTTTTATAATCGTTTAGCCCGCCTTTGCACTTATGCCCTTTACCGTAAAGGGGGCAGGGGGGAATTTTCATGTCAGGTCAAAAGATAGGCCCTCACACGTTTTACAACAGCAGCTTATCGTCAATCGGGATATAACGGTCGCTGGCATGGATCAAAGACGGCGCCGTCAATGCGCTTACGCCATACACTTCTGTGGTGACAGGGTAAACATGGCGGATTTTAGCGAGCAACACATCAAAATCACCGTCTCCCGAGAGCAGGATAACAACATCCACTTTGGGGGCATGGTCGATGACATCTAAGGTAATGCCGACATCCCAATCGCCTTTTGCCGAACCATCGCGGCGCTGGATATACGGTTTCAGCTTAACATCAAAACCGATAATCCTGAGTGTCTGCTGAAAGCTTCTTTGTTTACTGTCACCTTTATCAATGGCATAAGCTAATGCAGCGATGACTTCGCGGTTAGCCGTTGCGGTTGACCAGAAAGCACTGTAATTAAATTGCCGCCGATAATGTTGCCGGGTGGTGTAATAAATATTCTGCACATCGGCAAAAATAGCGACTTTTTCCATCGTTTATTTAAGGAATGAGCAGCAGTAATCGGTGGCCGTGCTGATTTTTACCGTGAATTGGGCATTAGCCGGCACATCAAATGATTCGCCGCCTTTAACGCTTTGCCATTGTTCGCTGCCAGGCAGCAACACTTCAAGCTCACCGTCAATAATTTCCATCCGCTCTTTATCCGAAGTGTTAAAGGTATATTCGCCCGGCAACATAAAGCCCAGTGTTTTTAATGAGCCGTCAGCAAAACGGATAGTACGGCTGCTGACATTGCCGCCAAAGTAGGCATTGGCTTTTTTGACGACGGATACGTTGTTGAATTCTGACATGATATGTCCTTCTGTAGACTGGATAATAAGGGAGCGCAATGATAGCAGATTGTGTGGCGCTTGTTGCGGTTCGAGTTTTCAGTGATTACAGCGTTTTCATTCTTCATTAAGGC
>JAUYEP010000137.1 GCA_030689765.1 Methylovulum sp. | reverse complement strand
GCCTTAATGAAGAATGAAACCGCTGTAATTGTTAATGGGCGAAGCGCAATGGATGCCATGTCCGGTATTGGCAATTTCAGGTTAGGGTCTGTATTCAGTATGCGTATTTTATGCCTTATCGTTCTTGTCGTGGTTACCCTTCTTGAGATAGGCCCGATCCCCATTTCTGGTCTGTTATTGATTTGGGTCGTATTGTTTCGCCCCGTCTGGTTTTATGAATTGGTAGCCAAGATATACGGCAGAAAATAAAGTGGTAGGGCAAACAGTTTTATCGTTTGCCTATATGCGGGCACATCATCCCCAGTATATTCCAGCATCATTAGCGTGGGCACGATGCCCACCAGTCTATCAATCTGTCGGTGGCCTTTCAGGAGGGCTTGCCATGAAACCAGTTCAACTGGTCATGCAAGGTCACGACCGTGCCTATGATAATTAAGGTCGGTGGGATGATAGCCAGGCTTGCCACTTTCCCCGGCAATGTTTCCAGCGTTCCAGTAATGACACGTTGGGAGGTGGTAGTGCCTTGCTGCACCAGCGCTATCGGCAAATCTTTGGGGCTGCCGTGTCCGATGAGTGCAAGGCAGATTTTTTCCAAACCTACCAGCCCCATATAGACCACGATGGTTTGTTGGGGCGCAGCCAGTTGCGTCCAGTTTAAATTGATGGAACCGTCTTTTAAATGACCGGTGACAAACGTGCAGGATTGCGCATGGTCCCGATGCGTCAGCGGGATGCCTGCATAAGCGGCGCAGCCGGAAGCGGCGGTGATGCCGGGGATGACCTGAAACGGGATGCCTTGTTGCATCAAGGTTTCGATTTCTTCACCGCCGCGCCCGAAAATAAACGGGTCGCCGCCCTTTAAACGCGCGACCCGCTTGCCGGCCTTAGCCAAATCCGCCAGCAGCGTATTGATGGATTCCTGCGGCAAGGTATGGTTTGTGCGCTGTTTGCCAACATAGATTTTTTCAGCATCGCGGCGTGCCAGATCAATAATCTCAGGTGAAACAAGATGGTCATAAACAATGACATCGGCTTGCTGCATCAGCCTTAGCGCCCGAAAAGTCAGCAGATCCGCTGCACCTGGCCCTGCGCCTATCAAATAAACTTCGCCTGTATTTTCCTTGGTTTGCGGGTCTTCAATGCTTTGCTTTAATTGCCGCTCCGCTTCCTGCTCATTACCTGAAAAAACCAGTTCAGCAATAGGGCCTTGAAAAACGTCCTCCCAGAACACCCTACGTTGGGCTGGAGCTTTAACCTGCTGTTTTACGGCCTGTCTAAATTTTTGTGCAAATAGCGCCAGTCGGCCGAAAGCAGGGGGAATGACGCTTTCTATTTTTGCCCTGAGCAAGCGCGCCAAAACCGGTGCAGCGCCGCCCGATGATACGGCGGCGATAACCGGTGAGCGGTCAATAATCGCCGGAAAAATAAAACGGCATAGCGCTGGATCATCGGCCACATTAACAAGAATATTTTGTGCTTCGGCGGTATTGGCGACCAATTGATTGGTTTGTCCGTTATCCGTTGCCGATACGACTAACCGGAACCCTTGCAAATCAGCCGCTGCAAAGGCTTTCTGCTTAATGACCAAATTGTGCGTTGCCTGCATAGCGGTTACCTGTGGGCTAATCGCTTTTGCAATCACGGTTATTTTTGCACCTGCCCGTGCCAATAATTCAATTTTTCGCGCGGCGATTTCACCTGCGCCGACCACCAGGCAGTTTTGTTCTTGGAGTTTTACAAAAACAGGGAAATAATCCATTTTCTTAGGGGATTCGTCGATTTGATAGGGGGTGCTATTATAAGCACTACTTCCGAAATTTTATGAATATTTGGGCGAGAGATGATTGAATTTAATTTAGAAATTGATGCGAGCGGTTTATTGTGCCCGCTGCCTTTATTACGTCTGAAGAAGGCTTTGATGGCGATGGATAGCGGGGATGTTGTTAAAGTTATCGCAACCGATCCGGCGGCACATCTGGATTTTGGTGTTTATGTTGACCAAGCGGGCCATCAGATCATTGAATTTATAACACACGCGGAGTCGCAGGTTTTTTATATTATGAAAAAGTAGCCGCATTTCCCTGTGTGGAGGTATTTAATTTTGGCTGACGTGTGCCAGCCAAAACAGTAGCCGGTCACTTGTCCTTAGCGTCTTCTTCAGTTTCCGAAACGATTGCCGCATAGCAGTCCAGCATGCTTTCTGTAAAATTGGCATTAGCTTCAGCGAGGGCTTTTGCCGAGCCAAAATCAGTGCGCAATTCTTCCAGTGTTTTCTTTAGGTCAGCAGACTTTGATAATGTCAACATTTTTGTGTAGTGGCGGTACGCGGTCAAACGGGTAGGATCCAGTGGAAAAATGCCCGGCATATTCTTCGCACTGGTGTCCACGACGCATTTGGCCAAATGCTCAGGTTCTACCGTGTAATCTTTAAGGTGCTGTTCTTTTTGTAATTGTTGGTCTTTCTGTATTTGTTCTACGACAGCTTGTTGATATTGTTCTTTATCTGCGCAAGCGGACAGTAATAAGAGAGATAGCGCGATAAGCAGTGGTTTTTTCATCTGGTGGGTTACCGTTGTTGGTTTAATGCTGAAAAGCGCGTGATTATACGCGCAAGTGTTATGGCTTGAGTTTTGTGTTCTGTTACAACCCTGTCATTGCCTGTGCTATCCATTCTGCAGCTTGTTTATTAATTTGTGCTGCCTTGCGTCCTTTGCTCTCAATAACAGGGCCGATTTTTACGGTGATGGTTCCCGGATATTTTAAAAAGCTGTTGCGTGACCAGCAATGGCCGGCATTATGGGCAACAGGGATCACCGGATAGCCGGATTTCTCCGCCAATATGGCGCCACCGGCATTGAATTTTTTAACTTCGCCAGGCGCTGTCCGGGTGCCTTCAGGAAATACAACCACCCATATCCCGTCACTTAAACAAGCCTTGCCTTGTTTAAGCAAGGTTTTAAGTGCTGCACGCTGGTTTTGCCGGTCTATGGCAATGGGTTTTAGCGTTGCCAGCGCCCAGCCCCAAACTGGCAACCATAAGAGCGACCGTTTTAACAGTGCGGTCTGGGTTGGCAGTATCAGCCTTAAGGCGATGGTTTCCCAGGCTGATTGATGCTTGCTGAGGACAATGGCTGTTTTAATCCCTTTGATATGCTCCAAGCCTTCAATTTCATGATGGATGCCGCAGAAAACCTGGGCTATCAACATCACAAAACTAACCCAGAGGCTAGCAAGGCGATAGCGCACTGAAAAAGGAAGGGGATAACATAACAGCACTAATGGGCCAAAAACCAGCGAAGATGACACCATGCAAATAAGCAATACGGTTGAACCAAAGTAGAGTTTGATTTTACTGCCCTGATACGGTGTGTTTGGCTGCGTCATAAAGCGTGTCGAAAACGGGAAAGTTAAGGTTAGCGGTTAAGATTGCAGCCTGGAAATGTCGGCACAGGTCAAAAATTGCCTGGACAAGAATTGCAGTAAAGCCAACCGATTGGCACGCAATTCCAGATCGTCGCTCATCACCATGACGTTATCAAAAAACGCATCGACATCGCTACGCAAACCCGCCAGACGGTTAAGCGCCGCTTGATAATCACGTTGTGCCAATAAAGGTTGGATGTCATTGGCTGATTGCTGCGCGGCGATTAACAACTGCTGCTCCTGCGGCTCAACCAACAGGCCTATATTTTCGGCAGGCGCAGTGTCGGATTTTTTCAGGATGTTGCGGATACGTTTGTTGGCAGCCGCAAGGCTTTGGGCTTCAGGTAACTGCCGGAAGGTTTTTACGGCTTGCAAACGCTGCATAAAATCCAGCGGTTCGGCGGGTTTTACCGTCATTACTGCTTCAAACTCATCGGAGGTGTAGCCATGATCCAGGCAATAGCCTTTCAATCGCTCAAAGATAAAATCGATAACTCGGTCGGATGTTGTTGACGGCGGATTGCCAACATATCCTGTTGCATACATTTTATCTCCAGAACCAACATGGCTAGGCTCAGGGTTGATCTGAACGCTGGCAAATTCCGTCAACTCAATGATATTGATGTTGAGTTTGTTCTCTATGATGGTTCGGAGGATGCCTAATGCGGCGCGGCGCAATGCATAAGGATCTTTGTCACCTGTTGGAATCAGTCCGACTTCAAAAATACCGGCTAAGGTATCAATTTTTTCAGCAATTGCGAGAATTTGTCCGGTTGTGCTGCTGGCTGTCGGACTGCCGGATTGTTTGGGGAAATATTGCTCTTCCAATGCCCAGGCGACTTCCGGCGCTTCGCCTTCAGCCAGTGCGTAATAACGCCCCATAATGCCTTGCAGGTTGCCGAATTCGCCGACCATTTCGGTCATCAAATCGGTTTTGGCTAATAATGCGGCGCGTTTGGCTAATTCAACGCTGGCATTGATGTGCTTGGCAATAAACTCCGCGAGATTTTGAACCCGTTTTGTTTTGGCTAAAACGGTGCCTAAGTTTTCTTGAAAAACAATGGCATCCAGACTGGCTACCCGTGCTTCGAGCGTCTTTTTCCGATCCTGATTCCAGAAAAATTCGGCATCGGCAAGACGCGGCGTGACGACGCGCTCGTTGCCATGCTGAATCGATTCGGGGCGCGTGCTTTCGATATTGCTGAAGGTGATAAAGTGCGGCAGTAAATCCCCCCCAGCCCCCCTTTTGCAAAGGGGGGAGTGAAAGCTCTCAAGCGGGTGATTTATATCCCCCTTTGCAAAAGGGGGGGTGGGGGGATTTTTAACCGGAAAATATTTCTGGTTGGTTTGCATCGTGGTAATTAATACTTCGGCAGGCAAGGCCAGAAAACGCGGGTCGAAGTTACCCGTTACCGGTACCGGCCATTCATTGAGCGCGGCGATTTCTTCCAGCAAATCTTCTTCAATATGGGCAATACCGTTGACTGCGGCGGCGGCTTTTTGCGCGGCTTCGCGGATGATGGTTTTGCGTTGTTCAATATCGGCAATGACTTTGCCATGCGTGTACAGCGCCGCTTCATAATCTTCAGGCTTATTGACCACTATTTGTTCCGGCGCATGGAAACGGTGGCCTTGGGTCGCATTGCCTGTCGTCAGGCCTAAAATTTCGGTGCTGATCATGCTCTCGCCAAACAGCAACACCGCCCAATGCACGGGCCGGACAAATTCAGTCGCAAAACTGCCCCAGCGCATCCGCTTGGCAATCGGTAACGCGGCAATGCTTTGCCGGATAATATCGGGGATGAGCTGTTCGGTTGCCTGTCCTTTGACCGCCTGCGTAAAGCTCAACCATTCGCCTTTGTCGGTTTTTAACCGCTCAAGCTGCCCGAATGTCGTGCCGCAACTGGCAGCAAATCCTAACGCGGCTTTGCTGGGCGAGCCATCAGGCGCAAACGCCGCCTGTATCGCCGGGCCGCGTTTTTCGACGGTGGTATCCGGCTGTGCGGTCGCCAGATTTTCAATCAGTACCGCCAAGCGTCTGGGCGTGGCGTAAGCTTTGCTGCCGGTAAACGTCAGTTCGGCGGCGTTAAGTCCCTGGATGACGTTATTGAGTAAGGCGTTGCTGAGTTTCAGCAAGGTTTTCGGCGGTAATTCCTCTGAACCCAGCTCAAACAGTAAATGTTTATAAGTGCCCATATTATGCTCCCTGCCCGGTCAACATCGGAAAACCCAAAGACTCGCGTCGCGCATAATAAGCCTCAGCTACAGCGCGGGATAAAGTTCTGACCCGCAAAATATAACGTTGCCGTTCGGTGACGGAAATCGCATGGCGCGCATCAAGCAGGTTGAAGGTGTGCGAGGCTTTCAAGACCATTTCGTAAGCAGGCAGCGGCAGGTTCAATTCGATCAGCTTCTGGCATTCCTGCTCGTAAGTGTCGAAACAAGCGAACAAAAATTCTACATTCGCATGGTCGAAGTTATACGCCGACATTTCCACTTCATTTTGATGGAACACATCGCCGTAAGTGACAATGCCGTGCGGGGTTTTAGTCCAGACCAGATCATAAACGCTGTTCACGCCCTGCAAATACATTGCCAGCCGCTCCAGACCGTAAGTGATTTCACCCGTCACAGGGCGGCATTCCAAACCGCCGACTTGCTGGAAATAAGTGAACTGGGTGACTTCCATGCCGTTTAGCCAGACTTCCCAGCCCAAACCCCACGCGCCTAAGGTGGGCGATTCCCAGTTGTCTTCGACAAAACGGATGTCGTGTTCGAGCAGATCAAAGCCTAACGCTTTCAGTGAACCCAGGTACAGCGCCTGAATGTTATCGGGCGAGGGTTTTAGCATGACTTGGTACTGATAGTAATGCTGCAAGCGGTTGGGATTTTCGCCAAAACGCCCGTCGGTCGGGCGGCGGGATGGCTGCACATACGCAGTACTCCAAGGCTCGGGGCCGATAGCGCGTAAAAAAGTGGCGGGATGGAATGTCCCGGCACCGACTTCCTGATCTAAAGGCTGTAATAAAATACAGCCCTGATCTGACCAGTAGGCTTGCAGTGCTAGGATAAGTCCTTGAAAAGTTGATGAATCGTGATTTATGCTGGACACGGTGGCTGAGTTGAAGGCTAAAAAGTGGGCAATTATAGCTTAATTTTACAGATGACAAGCTTAATCCCTCCTGATTACCAGCAATTCTCATTATGACTTTTAGGCGTTCATGCTGCCCGTCATTCCGGCAT
>JAUYEP010000136.1 GCA_030689765.1 Methylovulum sp. | reverse complement strand
GAATGGTGCGGATGCGCTGACCGAAGCGCTCGAGGCAGGCTAGCGCCCTCGCTTGAGTGGCGTTATTCAAATTGTTGTCTTTATCAAGCCCTGATGCCAATCTGACCATTTCCTTAAGGCGGTCTATGGTGGTTAATTTGCCATCATGCAAGCTGCAAACAATCATGTGAAAACTGTTCGACCCAAGGTCTACAGCGGCAACTATTTCAGGTGGTTTCTTTGGCACAGGCTATCCAGTTTTGTCTACGGTGAGGGTTACTTTCTGATAAAATCGCTGAATTTTTTAGTTATCCAATTGCGCTGGCTTGTGAGGCACACTTGGGTAATTTAACTTATTTACAGGGTTCCGTTAAGTGTTAGTTTCATCATGAATGCATTATCTATCCGTAATCTTAGAAAAACCTACCACAATGGTTTTGAGGCTTTAAAAGGTATAAACCTTGACGTAGAGACCGGTGATTTCTTTGCGTTGCTTGGCCCTAATGGTGCTGGTAAATCAACGGCAATCGGCATTATCAGCTCACTTGTCAATGCCACCAGCGGCTCAGTCAGCATCTTCGGGCATGATTTAAAGCATGAGCGTGACAAGGCCAAAAGTTGCTTAGGGTTGGTGCCGCAGGAAGTTAATTTCAATCAGTTTGATACCGTCAAAAGTATCTTGCTCAATCAGGCCGGTTTCTACGGTATCCCTCGCAAGCTCGCCCTCCAGAGAACCGAGCAATGCCTGAAGCAAATGGATTTATGGGATCGGCGCGATACCGTTTCCCGCCGTTTGTCCGGCGGCATGAAACGCCGTGTGATGATTGCCCGTGCGATGGTACATGCACCCAAGCTATTGATTCTTGATGAGCCTACCGCCGGCGTTGATATAGAAATTCGCCGCTCGATGTGGAAAATGATGCAGGAAGTCAATCAACAAGGCACCACCATTATTTTAACCACCCATTATCTGGAAGAAGCGGAAAGCTTATGCCGCAACATAGCCATCATCGATCAGGGCCAGCTTGTTGAAAACACCAGCATGGCGGGTTTGCTGGCACGGTTGCACATTGATCATTTTGTGCTGGATCTGGCGGAGCCCCTCAAAGCCGCCCCTGCCATTGACGGCTATCAGATTGAGCTGGTTGGCGACAAAACGCTTAATGTTGCCGTCCCTAAAGAAAAGGGGCTTAACCCATTGTTTAACCAATTAACGCTGCAAAATATTCAGGTCATCAGCCTGAAAAACAAATCGAATCGCCTAGAACAATTATTTATGGATTTGGTAGATACAAAAGCAGCAGGACTTCAGCCATGTTTCAATCCACAGCCGACCTCATCTGTCGGATGACAAAGCCACCGACAGATAGAGGCCGGTGGATTGCCCCCCCGTGAACGGGGAGGTTACCGCAAAGGATAACGATGCTGGCGCATCGTTGTCAACTTTAAGAAATCCCCCTGAAGGGGGGAGGTTTCAGACCAGCAAGGTATTTCGATGAACTATTCCATTCCTTTTAACACCATCCTCATTAAGGAAATCTACCGGTTTATCCGCATCTGGCCGCAAACTTTATTGCCGCCGGCCATATCGACTGCCTTATATTTCCTGATTTTCGGCAAGCTGATTGGCGACCGCATCGGCACTATCAATGGCGCGAGTTACATGGATTATATTGTTCCTGGCGTGATTTTAATGTCGGTTATCAGCCATTCTTATGCCAATGTCGTTTCTTCCTTTTATTCAACCAAGTTCCAGCACAATATTGAGGAATTGCTGGTGGCGCCGGTGCCTAACTGGGTGATTTTGGCGGGTTATGTCAGCGGCGGCATTATGCGGGGTTTATTGGTTGGTGTGGTGGTCGCTTCCATCTCGATGTTGTTTGCAGCGCTTGCCATCAAACATGTATTGATTACCCTCTCTATTGCCGTATTGACCGCGACCTTATTTTCTCTGGCAGGTTTTATCAATGCGTTGCTCGCCGAAAGCTTTGATGCCATTTCCATCATCCCGAACTTTGTGTTAACGCCATTAAGCTATCTCGGTGGCGTTTTTTACTCTGTAGCAATGTTACCTGACATCTGGCAAGTCATTTCGATGGGCAATCCCATACTTTATATGGTCAATGCCTTTAGATACGGGCTTATTGGCGTAACCGACGTTGATATTCAACTGGCTTTTATGATGACGGGTGGCTTTATCATCATCATGACTTTATTTAGCCTATATCTTCTACATAAAGGCACGGGAATCAAAAACTGATGTAGGGGCAGATACTGGCGTAAAAAAACATGTTTTTTACGCCTTCACACTATTTTATTTAACGCTATCACTTTAAGAAATAAATGGAATCTTTCATACCTGGACAACGCTGGATTAGTAATACCGAATCGGAACTTGGCTTAGGGCTTATTCTCGAGGTCAGTTTCAACCGCGTCACCGTACTTTACCTGGCTGCTGACGAGCGGCGTGTTTATGCCCGCGACAACGCCCCGCTAACCCGTGTCATTTTTGCGGTAGGCGATGCTATTGAATCGGTGGATGAAGAAAAATTAACGGTCATCCGCGTGGCTGAACGGGACGGTTTGCTCACCTATATCGGCAGAAACCGGACGGGGCGGGAAGTCAAGCTGGAAGAAGTCGAGCTAAACCACCATATCCAATTCAATAAACCGCAAGACCGCTTGTTTATCGGTTCATGTGATCCAGGGGCATGGTTTTCATTGCGCTTTGAGACTTGGCGGCGATTACAGCAACACCAGCAATCACCGGTTAAAGGCCTGCTCGGCAGCCGGACATCATTGATCCCGCATCAATTATTTATTGCGCACGAATCAGCAAACCGGATTGCACCAAGAATCATGCTCGCTGATGAAGTGGGCTTGGGCAAAACCATAGAAGCCGGACTCATCCTGCATCATCGGCTGATTAACGGGCTCAGCAAGCGGGTATTGATTATCGTACCGGAAAGTTTGCTGCACCAATGGCTGGTGGAAATGCTTAGGCGCTTTAACCTGCGCTTTAGTATTTTTGATGAAGCCCGCTGTCTTGGAGAAATGGATGATGATGGGCTGGGTGATGACGGACTGGGTGAAGAAGCGCCCGTTAATAATGACAATCCTTTTGTCACCGGGCAACTGGTGTTGGCAAGCCAAAACTTTTTTGCCCAGTATCCGCGCAGACAACAACAAGCCTTAGCCGCCGGCTGGGATATGGTCATCGTCGATGAAGCGCATCATCTTGAATGGAGCGAGCAAGCCGCCAGTGCCGACTATCTATTCGTCGAACAACTCGCATTGCGCTCACCTAGCTTGATATTATTGACGGCGACGCCCGAACAATTAGGTAAAGAAAGCCATTTTGCAAGATTAAGGCTATTAGACCCCGACCGTTTTTACAGCTTTGCTTCATTCCTTGAAGAAGAGCGGCAATTTGAACCGGTAGCCCATGCCGCAAAGTTATTGTTGACCGATAAACCGCTCGATGACGAAGCCGCAACGCTGCTAACCGCGTTGCTTAAAGATGACAATGTTGGCGGTCTGCTTAACCACTTAAACGATCCCGAAAAATCCGCCGCCGCGCGTGATGCCTTGATTAAGATATTACTGGATCACCACGGTACGGGCAGAATCCTGTTCAGAAATTCCAGACAAACCGTGCAAGGTTTCCCACAACGCGAGCGCCATGCTTACGCCTTAATCGGCAAGGCCAGTCCTAGTGATTTACAGCAAGATCCGCGTTATCTCTGGCTGGTCGATAAAGTCAAACAACTGGCGGGTCAACGCCGCACCAGCTCCCAGCAGGTACACGGCATACACACCATCCTTGGCGATAAAGCCCTGCTGATATGTAAACACGCACAAACGGCGATTGAAATTGAGCAAACCTTGAAAAACCGCGCTGGAATAGCCTCGGCTGTTTTTCACGAAGGCTTGTCCATCATCGAGCGTGACCGCGCCGCCGCTTATTTTGCCGACCCAGACAGCGCCGCACGACTATTAATATGCTCGGAAATCGGCAGTGAAGGCCGCAACTTCCAGTTTGTCCATCATCTGATACTCTGGGATTTGCCGACCAACCCCGATTTGCTGCAACAACGCATAGGCCGTCTGGACCGTATTGGTCAAAAGCATGTTATCCAGATTCATATCCCGTACCTGCAACATACCGATCAGGCTATCCTGTATCGCTGGTACGACGAAGGCATGGATGCGTTCCGCAGCAATTGTACAGCGGCCCAGCCGGTTGCGGATAAGCTGAAAGATGAATTGTCCCGCGTATTGCAGCAGGATGATCCGACAGCAATCGATGCCTTTATCGCTAAAACGCAGACACTAGGCAAAGAGATTGCAGCGCAATTGCATAATGGGCGCGATCAGTTGCTGGAGTTAAACTCATACCGTAAAGAATCCGCAGACGAGCTAATTGCCCAGTTAAAGGCTTACGAACAGGAGGGTGAATTATGGTCGTATATGGAAGATGTTTTTGAATGCTACGGCGTGGAAACCGAGTTCCATTCGCCCGAGTGCTACATCGTCCGTCCCGGCGATCATTTACGCGTAGCGCATTTTCCAAGCCTTGCAGAAGACGGCATGACCTTCACCATCAATCGGGCCTGTGCCCTCGCGCGTGAAGACATGCAGTTTATGACCCCTGAACATCCTATTGTCACGGCGTCGATGGATCTCATCCTGTCCAGCGAAACCGGCAATGCGGCCATTAGCGTTATCAAACACCACGACTTTAAAGCCGGGCAATTTTTGCTGGAATGTTTATTTATCGTCGAATGCAGTGCCCCGGCGGAATTACAAATTGGCCGGTTTTTACCGCCTACGCCGATTCGGGTATTGATAGACCAGCATCAGAAAGATTTGACCGACCTAATCGATCATCAGGATTTACCCGAAACCGGTGTCAATTTTGACAAACATCAGATCGTCGCCTTTCTTAACCATCAACGCCCGCAGCTTAACAAGCTGTTGGCTATTGCCGAACAAAAAGCCCGCACCGAGATGCAGCAACTCATTACTGAAGCAACAGCGCTGATGCTGGAATCACTCTCTGCGGAAATTAAGCGCCTGAACAGGCTGAAAAAAGTCAATCCGGCGATTAAACCCGAAGAAATTGAGCAATTAAAAGACTTCACAATGCTGTCCCATGAAAATATCGGGGCGGCGCAATTAAGGCTGGATGCGGTGAGGTTCGTGATTGCGAGTTAAATGTAGGCATCGCTTTAAAATTCAAAAAGCTTCTTGTGCCCCAGGGGGTATTAGCCAAGGTATGGGTTTTGACAGGATTGGCGACACCCATCGGATAACCTTTAGCCATCAGGGAATCCGCTAAAGGCAGGCGGTAAGGGCCAGTTGCAGCGGTTGGGTGGGCAAATTAAACGTGGTCAACCACTGGATGAAGGCCTTGAATCCCACCTAATCATGCGCTTCACAATAATTGGAAAATGTTAAAAGACTTTTGGATTACTGCTTGCTGCATCCCCGACTAATTTTTCCAACTCTTTCACCAAGGCAACATAGGGCAATAAACCGGTCGGCAATGTATTGCTGATTTCCTGTTGGATGCGTTGGTACTGGAGGATTTTCTGCTTTTGTACCCTTTGATTGAAATAACCGGCACACGTTTGGAACTTGCCTGACACTGTATTTTTAACCACAAGGCTTATCGCGTGCTTGATGTCTTCCTGCACATCAACCCATACTTTTTGCCCCCAGCGGTCATGGCTTGGTATTTTTGCCATAAACCCAGCAAGTTCATTTAGCCCCAGATACTGCTTGGCTTCACTGAACAAGGCCAGGATACTTGTAAAATCCTGGCCGGTTTCTTCAGATAATGAAACGATAAGGGGGAAATCGGTCAGGCTGGAAATGACACTTATTTTTTGCCCAAGTTCAGCCGGAATGCCGTCTTGCCGGTAAAGTTCCTGCTGCTGTTTAATGTCAAATGCAGGGGGATGGTTAAAAGAAGTTTCGCCAATGCAAGCGCTGTAATCATGAAAATAGTGGCTATAGCGGTCAATGGCCTGTGCCGTGGGGTAAATTTTTTTGCCATGCAATAATGCCCAGCGGCAAAAGTGCATCAGCGTTTTTTCTATCTGGATCAATAATTGGTATTGCTTGTCTGCGGCTATCCTGTTGTCCAGCGCATAAATCGCCCCTCTTAAAGCATCGCCGTCCAGCATCCGGTCGAAAGTCAGATAACAACCCACCGCGTCGAGTATATTTTGTGCGTCACTGTCGATGCCATTGTCGATATGGAGGTTTAAAAAGCGGCATCCGGCCTGGTTGATGATTTTATTACTGGCGAGGGTGGCTTTAATTTCATGGGCCAATGGGTGGCTTGAAAGCTGGCCTTTATAATGCGAGGTAATTTGTTCAGGAAAGTAAGACTGCAAATAAGAATGGCAGCATTCTTCTTGCAATAAGTCCGCTTGGCGTTGTATTTGCTGGGTCAAGTACATTTTGCTGGCCGCCATTAGCACCGCAAATTCAGGGCGGGTTAGGGTTTGCCCAGGCCGGGCTAAAACGTCCTTGTTTTGAGGAAAGGATTCAACGGTTTTATCAAGAAACCCGACCGCTTCCAAACGCTCGGCCACTTGCAGGAACTCAGCCGGTTTTTCTTTGCAACGCAGTTGTTCCAGTGATAAACAAAGGCTTTGCGCTTTGTTATTAGCCAACACCAGCGAGCAAACGGCGGCGGTCATGTCAGTAAACAACGCTTGATAGTCGGTGATGACGGCCTTTTTTTGCAATCCCATCAGCAAGATTTTTAAATTGACTTCATGGTCTGACGTATCGACCCCAGCCGAATTATCGACGGCATCGGTGTTAATGCGTCCTCCGCGCAGGGCGTATTCGATACGCGCTTTTTGCGTAAAGCCTAAGTTTGCGCCTTCGCCAACGACACTCGCCGCCAAATCGGCAGCATCTACGCGCACATTGTCATTATTTCTGTCGCCGACATCTTCGTGTTTTTCGGTGCTGGCTTTTACATAGGTGCCGATACCGCCCAGCCATAATAAATCGACCTGTGCGGCCAGCAGGTAACGTATCAGCGATTCACCGTCCAGCGATTTGTAGCGGACACCTAACCACTTTTTCATTTCCACCGACATCACAATGTCTTTGCTTGACCGCAAATAGACCCCGCCGCCTGCGGAGATCAGCGTACGGTCATAATCATTCCAGCTTGAGCCCGGCAGTTCAAACAAGCGTTTACGTTCATTGAATGCGGCATCACTGTCAGCCGGTTCTGGATCGATAAATATATGCTGGCCGCTGAATGCCGCCAGCAACCGGATGCAACCGGAGAGCAACATGCCATTGCCGAAGACATCGCCGTCCATGCTGCCGATACCGATGACGGTAAATGGCTCTGTTTGTATGTCTTTGCCCAGTTCACGGAAATGGCGTTTTATACATTCCCAGGCGCCGCGTGCAGTAATCCCCAAGGCTTTATGATCGTAGCCGTGCGAGCCGCCACTGGCGAAAGCGTCATCCAGCCAAAACTGATATTCTGCAGCGACGCCATTGGCTATATCGGAAAATTGTGCCGTGCCTTTGTCGGCGGCAACGACCAGATAAGGGTCGGGATCATCATAGGCGACGATGTTTTCAAGTTTAGCGGCATTGCCGTCACTGTAATTGTCGGTTAAATCCAGCAGGCCGCGTATCAAGCGGATATAAGCCCGCTTACCGGCTTCCTTCAAATCAGGGCCTGAACCGTTTTTCTTGACGATAAAGCCGCCTTTGGCGCCGGTCGGGATAATCAGTGCGTTTTTGCTGATCTGGGTTTGCATCAGCCCCAGTATTTCTGTCCTGAAATCATCGGGTCGATCCGACCAGCGGATACCGCCACGCGAAATTTTGCCGCCGCGCAGATGAATGCCTTCCATATCGACCGCATGGACATAAATCTCGTTCTGCGGCTTAGGGGCGGGCATGTCAATAACGCCCAGGCTATTGATCTTAAAAGCGATAAAATAATCCGGCAGCGTGCGGCGCAGATGAAAATTGCTGCGCACCGTCGCATCAATCAGATTGAAGAACGTGCGCAAAATGCGGTCATCATTAATATCGGACACCGATGACATGCTCTCCAGCAATTGCAGCCGCAACGGCATTAAGGCCTGCTCTTCCCTGAGCATGAGGTCACACCACACAGGATTCGGCCTAAAGCGGGCTTCAAAGTAACTGAACAGGCTGTGCGAAACTTGCGGGTTATTGATTAACGCATGATGCACACTGGCTTTGGTGGTGTGATGGCCGAGTTGCAAATAATAATTGCGGTAAGCCCGAAGCAGGTCAATAGCCTGCCAGTCCATGCCAGTCAATACGGACAATTTATTAAGCGCATCGTTTTCGACCTTGCCATCCATGACCGCCTGGATGGTTGCCAGCATAAGGCCCCGTAACACGGGAAAGGCGGCGGACTGGCTTTTTGCGGCTTTAATCGTGAAGCTTTTTATAAACAGCGTCATGCTATCTATCGAAACGCGAAATTGCACCTGATCCATCACGCGCAAGCCTATATTTTCCAGTAGCGGAATATATTCATCCAGATAACGTTCCTGCCCACTGTAAAAATGTAACCGATAGTGCCCAATGTGTTGGCAGGGCTTAAGTAAGCTGACGCGCTGGCCGTCCGGCCCAGTGATTTGCTCAAGATTCAACAGATCCTGCAGGCCATAGCGAGGCGAAACCAGTGTTTGATATTCTGAAGTGAATAGCGGGTGATATTTTTGCAGTAAGCCGTTTGCTGTTTGCGGGTTTAGCACTCTGTCCGCCAAACGATGAAAGCGGTCTTCCCAAGCTGCCGTCTGCGTAGTATTCATAGGTATTTTATGATTTCCAAAATATTACAATCGTGCAGCCTGGTGTAGGTGACTGAGTCCATTAATGTCTTAATAAAAAATAGGCCCATTCCGCTTTCTTTGGGTTGATCAAAATCGGGTAACGGTACGCTTTCCAGATCGAAGCCTTGTCCGTGATCATACACCTTGATATTCAGCTCATTGTCTTCGATATGTATCAGTATTCTGACCGTATTTTCCAGCGTTGTTAACGTGGCATGTTTGATGGCATTAGCCGTTGCTTCCGTTAATACCAGATTCAAATGGTAAGCCAAAGCCTCTTTATCGCCGGAATAATTATCCAGCTCCCGGGCAATACGCTCACCGATACTGCCGATCAAGCTCAGATATTTAGTCTGTGTCGGAATGATGACATCGACCTGAATAACGGACGTACACATAGCTAACCCCTAGGTTTGATTGTCAAAAGCTTCATTCAAATCAGCGTAAATCTCAAACACCCTGTTTAAACGCGTCAGTTCAAACATCGACAGTACCTGCGGTTGCAACATGGCGAGCGCCAACTTGCCGGATTTGGCGGCGGCGTTTTTGTAGCCTGACAATAAGGCGCCGAGGCCGGAACTGTCAATAAAGCGTACCTTTTCCAACTGGATGATAATAGCAGTATCGCCCTGTTCGATGATATGCAAAATGGCATCTTTCAGTTCGCCTGAGTTATGTGCGTCAATTCTTTCTTCTTCAATAAAAAGGACGTGATAGCCGTTTATTTTTTCTAGCTTTAAAATCATGGCGGGGAGGGTCAGGAAGAAACGGAAAATTCCGCGAAATAAATGAATGCCGTAAGCATAACGGATTTTTCGGGTTCTACAATCGGTTTTCACCATTAAAGGCTATCGGCTTAAGTGGGTATCTAAGATAAGGACATCCCATCAAGAATCTGATGGTTAATAATATAGAGAATCCATGAAGGGCACGAAAAAAATCGAAATCGTGGGATTTTTCGTGGACGCCACTTTTAGTGGGGAAATGAAATATCTGGTCGAGCCCAGGGTTAAAAAATACGGTATTGTTAAATTAGTATAGCAATAGCTATACTTACCCGTTTGTTGAGTAATAACTATGGGTTGTCCAAAATGTGGTTCAGATGGGTGCGCCAAAGATGGCATAATCAAGGGACGGCAGCGCTATAAATGTAAATCATGT
>JAUYEP010000070.1 GCA_030689765.1 Methylovulum sp. | reverse complement strand
GGTGGATACTTTTCAACGCTGATTGACAGCGCAAAAACCTCATCTAAAGATTCGCCTTGAGACCAAGTATAGCGTTTACCTGTTTTTTCATCGTATTTTTCATATTTTTTAGCATCTTCAAATAAGTCTGGGTGATTTTCTTGCAATCCGATCCATTCTATTTTGCGTTGATAAAAACAAAAATAACAGCCTGAACGACTACGCCATTTATAATATTTAGGCAAACCAAGCCCCGATTCATTAAGAATATTTACAATATCTTCCCGAACTAAGCCATCTTCTTTAAATGGGAAACGGGCTTTTATGTTAGGTTTACTGGATAGATAGCCTTCTCTTTGCGGCTCGTCTGCGCGTATGCCAACATAACTAATAACCTGATCGTTACCGGCAAAGTCTTCAAATGGTTTAAGTTTTAGATTAATCGTGCACCAGCGTTGTTGTGCCGAGGGTAAGTAGTTATTGTGTAACTTCAAGTAATAATCAAAATCCCGGCCCGCATTGATACGGGCGATTTTTTTACCTAAGTAATCCTCCATCAAATCAACAAACTCTAAAGTTTCTGGTAATTCCGCACCGGTATCGGCAAAGAAATATTCCATCTCCTGGACTTTATCGCGCATGTAAATCGCTAACGCGGCGCTGTCTTTGCCGCCTGAGATACCTAATAAATGCCTAACGGGTTTGTCATGGCTCATGGCTGTTTTACCTGCAATGATAAGCACGCTATATTCTCAATGGCGTGTAACGCCTTATCGTTGGTTAATAGTACCGCCCCTGCTTCAATAGCGGTTGCGGCGATAATGGCATCGGGTAGTTTTATTCGGTACGTTCGACGCAGGCTGATGGTTTTTTGTTTGATAGCTTCTGTTAAATTCATCAACACAATGTTGCCTAAATAGGTGTTAATGATTTCCATGTCCGTTGCCGTCAATGCTGGAAACGATAACAATTCAATCTCGGTAATAACGGAGTAGCCATAACGACCACTAGGCAGGTTTTCTGCTAAACAATTGTTAAGCAGATAAATCAAAATATTAGTGTCGAATAGATAGTCAATGCCCACTATTTGTCCCCATCACGTTGCCATTCGTCACGTTGTTGTTGTTGCCATAGAACGGGATTGTCTATTGTTTTAAACGCACTGATCCGCCCGGCCATTTTCATCAGTTGCGCGGCGTGGTCTACGGATTCAATATTGTCTTCACTTAGGGCTTCATCAATGACTAAAAGAATGTGATGTTTTCCTGGGCGGATATGGGCTGGCAAGGCAATAGTCACAAAACCGTTTTGATTTACGTCTGCTACTGTTTCAATGTGTTGCATGAGCTGGCTCCGAATAATCAGACATTAAGCCACTTGTGGCTCGTAATGTAATTGCTGTTGTTCTGCTAATTTTCTATGGATATTGCCCGGACTCAATTCCAAACCATTACGCCAACACAACGCACCCAATTCCAAAAAGAATTGCTTAAAATACCATTCATCATTTAAAGGTATGACGAGTTCTGTTTGTCGATTAATCAACGGTTGCAAATCATAATCCCCATATGAATTATCGGAAAAAAATAATCGCAACACTCTTGCCTGCACATAGTGTGCTTGAGTAATTTTAATCATTATCTGCTCCTGGAATACGTTGCAATGGCTTCAATTCAATGGCAAATTGCCAATCCATCAGCAACTCTTGTTGATGCTCTCTTGCCCATTCGCGCACTAATTTAGTTGCTTTATTAGGCAATGTTCCCGTTAAAATCTCACCTGTTTCAATCGTCATCAATGCTTGATGACCTTGGTATTCCACATGAAAATGTGGCGGGTTATGGTCGTCATGGTACATGCGGATATAAATACCAAAAAAGTAGGAGATAACGGGCATTTTTTTAGTTATTTGTTTGATTTAACAATGTCATCGAAACAACCAGTCAATAACTTAAGACATGCTATCTCGCAAAACTTATTTTTCTAGCGTGTACAGGCTTGCTGCTAAAAATAACTCCGCCGCCTGGCTACCCAACGATTGCAATATGTCGTCTTGTCGGACTGAAGTTGTATGTGCATTATTTTTCCTGAGTTGTTGCGATAATGTGCTGAACCGTTAGCTGACGTCTCTAAGCAGTTCAGCAATGATGGCTAACTGCAATTGTTTGTCAGCATTTTTAAAATCGTGCTCAATACTCTTAACAGCTGCTCGTGCCTGATTTTTGAGTTGTGGATTCAAATACGCGATTTGATCGGTTGCACCTTGTTTATTGACTACGCGGAATACAGTGACTTCGGTGTCTGTATCCACTTTTAATTGATGTGCATGTACCAATGCCAATTGTTCTAGTCGATCACTAAACTCAATTAGGCGGTATTCTGCATCCGTTCTATTACTTTGTCGCCATTTATCAGGGGTAGCTTTGCCGAGTAAGGCGGCTATTGATTCCAACCAGGCTTTATCCGTTTCTTTGTTATTTTGCAGTCTTATATAGGACTTACGCATTGACGGGCAAGCT
>JAUYEP010000069.1 GCA_030689765.1 Methylovulum sp. | reverse complement strand
GTTTGTTCTTCAGTAAAAGCAACGCCTTGCCCACGCAACCAGTCTATCGAGTTTTTACCCTGGGTCACGGTAAGCCTGACAATATCAGGATTGCACAAGCCAGCACCAGCATCCAGAGTATCTTCTATATGCGATTCTATCGAGTCATCTGCATCAAAAACGGCGGAGATCCCCCCTTGTGCATAATAGGTACTACCGGCAGTTAATGCGAATTTTGACAAAACGGCAACACGCGTTGCATGTTCGGCTAGTTTAAGTGCTAAACTCAAACCAGCACCGCCACTACCAATAATAAGCACGTCATAATTTTTATTATTATTTTTTGAATGAGGCTGCATATATGAAAGATGGGACCCTAAAGTGGCTTAGTTATTATAGATTGGCGATAATACCGCTTTTTAAAGTGATTACACAATTCTGTCACACAAGAACTTATCCCGTTTAACCCTGTCTACCCACAACATTAAAGAGCAGTAGTGAACAGTCGAATCAGGACTAGCGAACAACTAGATGAAGAGCTGGTGTTGCTTGTGCAACAGGGCGATAAGAAGGCTTATGATCTCTTGGTGATTAAATATCAGCACAAGATTGTCCAGCTGGTTAACCGCTATCTAAAAGATCCCAGTGAAGCCCAGGATGTTGCCCAAGAAGCTTTTATTAAGGCGTATCGTGCGCTAGGCAGTTTTAGAGGCGACTCTGCTTTTTACACTTGGCTATACCGCATAGCCATCAATACGGCAAAAAACTATCTGGTATCCCGTTCAAGAAGAAATTCAAATTACGAGGTGGATATTCAGGATGCAGAAGTGTTTGAAAATGCCCCGCAATTACACGGCATGGAAACACCGGAAAGGCTGCTGCTCAATCAAGAGATCCTTGAAACAATTAAATCGGCAATAGATTCGTTACCCGAAGAAATGCGCGTGGCAATTACATTACGCGAATTTGACGGTATGAGTTATGAAGAAATTGCTACAGCGATGGATTGCCCGGTTGGAACGGTACGATCGCGCATTTTTAGGGCGCGTGAAGCCATTGATAGTCAATTAACCCCCTTGCTAGAACACGGTGATTTTCGATGAATAAAGCGTTAAATCAAAAAATTTCTCAATTTCTTGATGATGATCTGGATGTTGACGGCGCGTTGTATTTATTGCAAAAAATACAATCGGATGCTGACACGGCAAATACCCTGAAGCGTTATCAAGCGGTAAGCCATGCACTAAAAACAAATCAATTTTTAATGGCCAACACCGACTTTTCCGCAAAAATAATTGCACAGATTGAACAAGAAGCCTTTTATTTATCACCAAAGCATAAACCGACAATTACCCATAACCGTAAATTAATTGCCTTGGCGGCATCGATTGCTGTTATCGCTGTACTTACAGCGCGGGGCATCAATAATCCAAACCCATTATCAACGCTTCAAGTCGCTACACAACAGCACACTGAGCAAGCCTCAAAATCAGTCAATTATGCCCATCTGTCTGGCTCAAACCAAGAGCAATATCCGCTCAACAAACGCATCAATGACTATCTCCAAGCGCACAATAATAGTGTTTATACCCAAGGCGAAGCTGATCTTGCCCCACTATCCCGCGTAACGGCTTATCAGCAAAAATGACTGTGACAAAGTGTTTTTTTCTTGCCCCGCTGCTTTTATCAATAGTTTTCTTATCCGCAGATACCGCTTTAGGAGAAGATTCTGCATTAATTACGCCTGACTTAAATCCTTCTAAAACGCCCGCCATTCAATCGGGCAAACAAATCCTGCTAAAAATGACCCAAGCCATGCGCACCTTAAATTATCAGGGCACTATCGCCTTTCTGCGCAATGGCAAGTTGGAACCGATGAAATATTTCCATGCCGCCAATAACGGCGTAGAACAGGAACGTCTGCTGTCATTAAACTCCCCGCTGCGGGAAATCATTAGGGATGCCGATAAAGTCAGCTGCTTATATAAAGCAGCACAACAAATTGTCGTTGATTATCGGCCTTTTGAGCGGTCATTTCTGATTGAGCTACCAAAAAACTTAGGGGAACTCGATACCATTTACAACATTGACATCGTTGGTGAAGAAAATATTGCGATGCAACTGGCTTACGTCATCGCAATAACGCCTAAAGACAATTTGAGGTATGCAAGAAAGATATGGCTAAATAAGCAGTATTTTTTACCGCTCAAATTAGCTGTTTATAATTTTTATGAGGGTGTTTTTTTAGATAAAGCACTTGAGCAACTGGTCTTCACCGATATGCAAGTCATTGATGCCTTGCCCTTTGTTGAGATTAACAAACCCGATCCCAACAACCTAGGTCAGGCTAGTTATAAACCCCAGCAGCAATCCTCTAACCAGGCAGGATTTACCGTATCCAAGCCGCCTCATGGTTTTAAAGAAATATTTTTTACCCGCCGCCCTTTGCACAAGGCTCAACAACCCGTTGATCATTTGCTATTAAGTGATGGGCTTGCCTCTGTTTCCATTTACATGGAACATAAAAACAATGCCCTTCAATCAGAAGCTACGCTTTCAAAAAATGTCCAATCCGTCGGTGCTGTAAATTTTTTCAGCCGCACATTAGGTGATTTTGAACTCACCGTGATGGGTGAAGTCCCGGCATTAACGGTTAAGTTAATCGCTGAAGGTGTCAAACTTAAAAATGCTGGCGATTGAAAGCCTACTGGCTACAGCACCGTAGCTAACTATTTTTGTAACTACTCAGCCATGAGCCAAGCCATTAATAAATAGAGGAGTAAAATGGCTTCAGCCATTTTTTCAACGGCTAAAGCCGTTGAACTCCGGTATTTAAGTCTGATAGAGGCTGAGTAGTTACCTGTTTTTTTAATTGTCCAAGGAAATTTTATGCTCAAAAAACTGCGTTGGTGTGTCTTTCTAGTGATGTTGCTTACTCAAAATGTTTTCGCGCAATTGCCTGATTTTACTGACATGGTAAAAACTAACGGTACAGCGGTGGTCAATATCAGCACCACCCAAAAGGCAAAATCAAGCCCAGATGAAACGCTCAAAGAACAGCCGTTGCCCGAAGGCATACCACCGGAAATGGAAGAACTTTTCAAACATTTCTACAATAATCCAAACGGTGGTGGTGATGAATTTGGCGCTGAAGATACACAATCACTAGGCTCTGGCTTTATTGTTTCGGAAGATGGCTATGTGTTAACCAATCATCATGTTGTCAAAAATGCTGATGAAATTATTGTCAAATTAACCGACCGAAGAGAACTGGTCGCCAAACTTATCGGCTCTGATGAACGTACCGACATTGCCTTGCTAAAAGTTGAAGCAACCCATTTACCTTCCGTAAGCATTGGTTCGCCCAAGCAATTGCAAGTTGGCGAGTGGGTACTGGCTATTGGCTCGCCTTTTGGCTTTGAACAATCAGTAACCGCAGGCATCGTCAGCGCGAAAGGTCGTAGCTTGCCGGGCGGCAATTATGTGCCGTTCATACAAACGGACGTTGCTATAAATCCAGGCAATTCAGGCGGCCCCTTGTTTAATATGGACGGTAAGGTTGTTGGAATTAATTCCCAAATTTACAGCCGTACCGGTGGCTTTATGGGGCTGTCATTTGCGATCCCAATGGATGTCGCGATGAATGTGGTCGATCAAATCAAAGCGCATGGTAAAGCGGCGCATGGCTGGCTAGGCGTGCAAATTCAGGATGTAACAAGGGAACTGGCGGAATCATTTGGCATGAAAAAACCTCAGGGCGCGCTAGTCTCCAAAGTTATGCCAGGTAGCCCGGCGGAAAAAGCGCAGTTGCAAATTGGCGATATTATTACCGAATTTAACGCTCAAGCTATCGACAAGTCAGGCGACTTACCCCCCATGGTTGGTATGGCGCCAATCAATGACCAGGCAACCTTAAAAATTATCAGACAGGGTGAAAACAAGACCATCAATTTCAAGATAGGTCTATTGCCCGATCAAGATGAAAAGCTGGCCTTCGCAAAAACAGCATCGAAACCCTCTAATAAGCTCGGCGTTATGATTACAGACTTGTCTGAAGAGCAAGGAGATTCGTTACAACTGGCTCACG
>JAUYEP010000050.1 GCA_030689765.1 Methylovulum sp. | reverse complement strand
TTTAGCTCGTCGTAGAGGTGTCCTTCAGTGCGGGTCGCTTTTTCAGTCGATGGGGGTCGGCTGTGCTTGCCAATCCAGGTATGTAACGTATTGACGTTGATACCCAGATCTTTGGCGGTTTGCGCTATGGGTTGATCGGATTCATTGGCTAGCTTGACCGATGACGCTTTAAATTCTGCTGTGTACGTTTTAGGTTTTTCTTGGCTCATTTTGGCTCACACTCTTTTTAGGATATTTTAATTCGTGTGTCCGGTTTAGTGTAGCCACATCACAGGTGCGTAGTCCAGCGGTTCAAGCCACATGACGACGTTCCGCACCGGTGTCCTGATTATGTTGGTTTGAAAATCGGCGTGTCCACGGCAACCACCACCAAACCCGCGCCACACCGGTTTTTTAATGCCAACCGTTGTGCAGTGTATTGGCCGATTATTTGTTAAAAATTGACAATACATATATCAATAAACATACCATCTATAACTTGATGATTAATAGTTAATTTTCACAGTTAGCATGAAAACATGCTAAGTAAAGTATTGTTTCATTTTTGAATACAATAAAAGACGGCTGCACCTTCATAAACGTGAGTGTTTATTGGCGATTAATGACCCTTGGTACTCTGACAAGTCCATTGAAGCGGTACTGGAGGTCTGGAATGTTTGGGATGAAAACGATTGCTGATGGACAGGGCAAGCGCATATAAAATTTTAGCCTTTAAAATCAATTGGATAAAATCACAAAAAAGCCTAAATAAATTGACTTTTAAATGTAACTGATTGATTGTCTGTTAATTTAAAAAGTCAAATGCGTTTGCCCTGGCTGATGGAGTGGCGGCCTTTACGACGTTGTGAAATTATATTCACGGTCGCGTTGTAGAATTATATTCACAGCCCTATAATGAAGCCTTGTAGAATTATTTTCACAGGGCTTTTTTAACATCACAGCAAAAATCGACTTAAACGGGCAGCTTGCAGAACTGTATCGGCTATCACCCAACAACAGCCGAATATCCAAACACATCACCCAAGCTAAAACGGCACTGGGTATCACCGCACCTAGACGACTGACAGACGATGAAAAGCAGGCAGTCTATCAATGGAATATGAAAAATATTTCACAACTGAATCAGTCTAGCGATTGTGGCACTGTAGAAACATTTTCACAGCTTGATGATGGCAACAGTGTAGAAATAATTTCACAGTACGAAATGAATGACACGGTAAGGATTGCCTTCTACACGGTGGGCAATGGCGTTAAGAAGCGGCAGGTGATCGCGCTGGACGGGTTTTATGTCAACGCCTTGATGTTGGTGGCTGGTGTCGATAAAAAGGGCGTACCGGCTTGGGTGCAACGTGAGGTTGACGGCTGGCTGGCGTTTGATAGCCGATTGCCCATAACAAGGCAGGTTAAATATTTGATTGTCCGTGAATTGACACAGCGGGTTAAAAACAGCACGGGGTAGATCGGCTTATTTTGTCGTGACGTTATCGTTAAGTCTGTATTGCCGATAAGGGTATCTTATGAAACCAGACACTAAAGCATTAATCAGACTGTTGGACGACATTAACGGCAAACCCACCGCCACGGCGAGAAAGGCTATTGACAAGGCAAGAAGCCGCCGAAGCCAGGCAAGCCGCCATTGACGCTGAAAATCGGGCAAAATTGAATGATGAAATTAACGCCTTGGCTGCAAACGAAACCAGCACCACGGCAAAACGCATCACCACTGTAAGACCGCTTGCAAATGATTTTGTGCCCAAAGTTGAAGGGTTGCGTACAGCCGATTTTGCCGGACACTTGCATTTTAACCTTGAGCAATCTGGCGTTGCGGCAAAGCGTAATGAACTTACTGAAATTGTTAAAAAAACAACTGATTCTATTCAGCGGATAGATGCTGAAAATGCGGAATTAGCAGCCGCACGACGTGACGGCTTGGCAGGCGTTGACGTTGCTGGCAAAGTGGGCATGAACTTGCTGGACATCGAAACATTAAGCGGAATAAAAGAACGGACTGAATTAGAGCTTGCGGAATTGCCCGACAGTCACCGCGATTGGCACGGCGAATCTTGGGACAAGTCTGTTAAAGAAGCGCGAAAAATGGCGTTATTCAGCGCAATTGAGGCTTGTGAGTCGGTGATTACCGAGGTATTGCGTAACCTGAGATCAACCAATGACGTAACGCCGAATTATTCACGGACGGTGAAAGTGCCGTGGGGTTAGGTTTTTCGACAAACAGCCACAACCAATGCGCCCGAATCTTGGATTATTTGTCAAATAACCAGCATGGCGCGACAACGCTTGAGATGGTCGGCAACTTGGATGCATTACGTCCTGGGGCTAGAGTTTGTGAACTTAGGCAAGCTGGTCACAACATCGTCACCCACTGGACTAACCAAGACACCCCACTAGGCAATCACCGCATTGCCAGGTATGTGTTGCTGAATTAATTTAGTGTAAATCGAAGCCTTGCGTGAAAGCGTGGGGCTTTTTTTGCGTCTGTTTTCAAGCGTCCCTATCGTGTACCATGCGGGTTAAAAACACCATGCCAACAGGTAGAAACTTTTTATGACAACGATACCCTTTGATACCTTACAGTTTGCCGCTGATTTAATGCAAGGCGGCTTTAGTGAAGCCCAAGACACGGCAATGACTAAGGCAGTGACAAAAGTTCAGCAAGATTCATTGGCGACTGTGATTGAACAGGTTAAACATGATTACCAGCTTGATGACGTTGCCACTAAACGGGATATTCGAGAGCTGGAACTAAAAATAGAGCTGGTTAAGTCTGAGTTGAAGCGTGATATTGAAACCGTCAGAAAAGAGATCGCCGAAACTAAAGCTGATTTAATCCGCTGGGTGGTAGGTGTCGGGTTATTGCAGATAACAATTATTGCAGGGTTGCTATTGAAGGTCGCGGGGACTATTTGAAAGGGCTTTTACCAATTGGCGACTGAACGACATTAAGCCGGAGCAATCCGGTTTTTTTGTGCGCGATGAGATAGAGGTATTGATGATGTTTTCTCATTCGGTCTTATGGCGTATCATTATGGAGCATCATGCAAGCGTATGAAAAATGTTCACCAAGGCGTTCACCAAAAATTTAATACGTCGTCACTAGGCACTAATAAATCAATCAGTTATGCGCATACTTAATATTCATTTCAAAAACATCAATTCATTAGAGGGCGAGCATCGCATCAATTTTGAGCAATCGCCTTTTTCCGATACCGGTGTTTTTGCGATTACGGGGTCTAATGGTTCTGGGAAATCGAGTATTCTGGATGCCATCACGTTGGGTTTATATGGTGAAACGTTTCGATTTGACCGGCCTGCCGAATTTGTCATGACCCGGCATGCCAGCGAGTGTTTTTCGAAAGTCGAATTTGCACTGGGCAGTGATAAATATGGATCAAGCTGGCATGCGCGACGCACGGATAACGACCCGAATGGCGACATGCAGCCAACACAAATGCAATTGATCCGTCTTTCGGATGGCGAAATATTGGCTAGCTCGGCACAGCAGGTCTGTGCAGGGATTACCGAACTTACCGGCATGAATTTCCGTAATTTCACGCGTTCGATTTTGTTGGCTCAGGGTGATTTTGCTGCGTTCATGAATGCGCTGGACAGCGAACGCATGGATATTCTGGAAAAAATTATCGGCACTGACATTTATGCCGATTATAAAAAAGAGGTCGCCGATAGGGCTGATGCTGCACAGGTAGCCGTTGACCGTATAAAACAGGAGCTAGCGGCTATTGCCCTCCTCGATCCTGAAAAACGCGAAGCCTGCCAACATGATCTAATGGATCACCAGGATCATTACACTGAATTGCAGCAGGAACAAAAAGCGCTGGAGCAACAGCAAGCCGCGCTGAACAATGTCACCGTCATGGAAGATCGGGTTGCCGAACAGAAAAATCGGCTAAAAGACATAGAAACACAGATAAAAAATACCCAAAACTCGCTTGATGAAATCGATGCCGTACAAAATGCGTTGCTTTTTAACGATGATATTGCCGCAATTGATAACAAAAATCAGCTTATCCAGCAAAGTAAAGCGGACTTACAACGCTTGCAGACTGAGTTATTGCAGATAAAGGGCCAGCTGGGTAACCCTGCCGCGCTGCCCGATGGTGCTGAAGACAGGGTGTTTAGCGATCAAAAGCAAACCATTGATGGAATTAGGGCAGAGGCTAATCAACTCCGGTCAAACAGACAAGCGGAAGATGTTTTACTGCAAGCTTTGGCGTTGCAGCAGACTGAGAAAAAAGCCGCCATTGATTCCGTGGACGCATGGCTACAGGAACACACTGCCGAT
Source organism: Methylovulum sp. (assembly GCA_030689765.1). Lineage (GTDB taxonomy): Bacteria > Pseudomonadota > Gammaproteobacteria > Methylococcales > Methylomonadaceae > Methylovulum. The sequence continues at coordinate 4,513 of JAUYEP010000050.1, read as the reverse complement.
GAATCGTTACTGGCAAATTTTCCTGAGACTGCCAAGCTAAAAAAGCTCAAGGCTGAGTTAGCTGAACTGACCGAACAACAAAAAGCATTCAGTAAATGGCTAAAAAACACAGTATCGTCATTAAAAACCGCAAAGTCTTCGCTGGATAAGGAACAGTCAAAAACTGCCGAATTACAACAACAGCTTGAAGCAGATCAACAGGGGCTTGAACGGGTACTTCAAGGCTATGATCCTGAAGCGATTGACGATTTAAAGGCAGAGCAGCAAGAAAGGGTCAAGGCATTTCAGGAACTCTATGATCTGGCTGCAGCGCATCGAAAACTGAGTAAACGTGGCTTTGGTTTTTTTGCTTTATTTAAACGTCAAGATGAGCCGGAATATGATGTCGATACGTTAAATCTGGCGCTGGAAAAAATCGTTCAGGAAATCAGCCGCGAAGAAAATATTAAACGGGCGCTTGATGAGTCAGTTGCCCGGGAAGCGTTGCTGAAAAGAATGGCCGCAGAACGGGTTCATCTGGCCGATGGCAAGCCCTGCCCTCTGTGCGGCGCATTGCAACATCCTTTTGTTAAACGCCCGCCCGCAATCACTGATTCCCATCAGGCCTTACTGGATCAACAGGCAAAATTAAAAGCGTTGTTGGTAAGCGCCGACCGGATCAGAGACCACATTATTTCGGCACAAAAAAATACCGAAAAAAATACCCATAAACAAAACCAATTACTGCAACTCAGATCACGCTGGCTGGGTTTGTGCAACCGGCTCAATACGGCAAGCATGGATCTGGGCATCAATAACTTAAAGTTGATGCAGCAGCTGTTGGAAAAGGAGACCGGCGAATTTAAAAACATCGTCGTTCTGGCTTCCAAGTATCACAGCAAAAAAACCGCCATCGCAAAATTAAATGGGCTGATTGAAAAAAACAGGCTAGCCGTTGAGCAATGGCAGGCCAAGATCCAGCAACTGGATGCTGACACCGGCGGGCGTTACCAGGAGCAGGAAGACCTTGAGGCGGCCCTGATCGTGTGCCGCGATGAAGAGCGCGGGTTGGCGGAAAAAGTCATGGGGCAACTGACGGCGCTGGGCGAAAAAATGCCGGTTAAAGGCAAAGAAGATGCTTTTTTTGATCGGCTTAATGTACGGCGCCAGGATTATCATGGCTATGTTTTCCGGCGTAAAGGCCTGATCGGGGAATTGTCAGTGCTGGAGGCAAAGCAGCAGGCTTGCCAGGCAGAAATTACCCGCTATGACAACCGGCTTGAAGTTTATATTGGCCGATTAAAGGCGGAAGAAGTGATAGGCCTGCATCTGGCACTGATTGAAATGGCAATTGTGATTGCCGATAAAGAGCGGATACTGGCGCAGCACGAAGCCGGACTAATACCATTAAACCTGTCATTAGGGCAGAAAATACAAGCTACACAGTTTACCGATCTGAACGGATTGAAGGCGGCGTTGAAACTGATGGAAAGCAAGCCCGACATTGAACGGCATAAAGAAGCGCTGACACAGGACATGGCGGCGATAACAGCCGGACTGGAAAAGCAAATCGCCTTGCTGGAAGCTGAATTGACGCAGACAAAAGGGACGCTAAACGCAGAAGACATCGGGCCTGCGCTAAAAGCAATCCCTGAAAAAATGGAGTTGGCAAAACTTGAATATCAGCATCTTGAAAAACTGTTGCAAGACCAACAACACTTGCAACAACGTCACGATGCACTGTTAGCCCAACTGCAGCAAGAGGGAGAGCGGGCCAAACCCTGTATTGCTGAACTGGCTCAAGTCACAGCAGAAAACGGCATGGATTTTCGTCGTCGGGTCCAGGCGCGGCTTGCCGCCCAGTTATTGTCGCAGACCAATGCTATCCTGGAAAAAATCAGTGGCCGTTATTATTTGCGGCAAACGGCAAGCGAGCAGGGCTTGGCGTTGGAGATTGAAGACACCTATCAAGGCAATGCCCGTCGATTGCCCAAGACCTTATCCGGTGGCGAAAGCTTTGTCGTTAGCCTCGCACTGGCATTAGGCTTATCGGAACTGGCTAATAACGGCAAATCAGTGGATTCATTGTTTCTTGATGAAGGTTTCGGCAATCTCGATGCCGATTCGCTGTACACCGTTATCAGTACGCTGGAAAACCTGCAAACCCACGGCAAAACGGTTGGCGTCATTTCCCATGTTGAGGCGGTGCAAAAGCGCATTAAGGCGCAATTGCAAGTGGTTAAAAAACCGAATGGTTTTGGCGAACTTAGAAAAGCGTCTTGAGAAGATCGTAGCTAGGTAGGTTAGGCACCAACAGTAGGCGCTTTAGGCGACGCTTTTCTGCCCACCCTACTCGGCTCGTTTTGCAATTTCAATATCTTTGCGTAATAAATCATTCACTAACGCTTGCAAAGTTTCGTGTGTTATTTGGCTTTTTTCAGTAAGGCATTTAAGAATATCTTTATCTAAATAAATCGGTAATTCAATCTCTTCAATAGGGACATAGAATTCGCCTTGTTCGGCATTAGAAAAGTCGTATTCTTCTTTCATTTTCTTAACATCTTAATATAAATTATCTTTTCACCGCTGCGAAAAGTATGAACAACTAATAATGCTTGTCATCTGGAATACAAACTTAAGTTTGTACTCCTCAGAAGTTATCTTCATCTAAAATTATTTCTTTGTAATCAGCATAATCTTTAAATTGCTTTGCCAATAATTCACGCCCTTGTTGTTTAAAATATTGATGAAAACTTGAAAACTTGAAAATGGATAATCGTGCAGATTCTGCACATAACCATGTTTTATGGGATTATTGAATAAGTAATTTAGCCGAATTAAATACTCTCTTTCATTGCGTGGGCAATAATCCCAGTAATTCCACCAAACAGGTAACTCACAAACGCATTGTGTTTGAATAAACCGCGTTGATTTCCCATGAATCTTACGAAAAATTTTTGTCATATCTTCGCCTTTATGACTCATGGCGAGAAGATGATAATGATTATCCAGAATAACCCAATCGTTTAACAGCCATTGTCTTTCGTTAAAACAGTCTTTTATTGTGGTGATTAAGTGGTGTTTTATAATTTCTGATGCTAATAAAGGTCTTTTTTGGTAAATAGAGCCGGTTATGAAATAAGTCGTGTTATCTATAAAAAGATGCGCTGGACTGTGCAACCCTTGTTTCAACATAAAAACCTCTTGAAGTATTTTGGAATACAAACTTAAGTTTGTACTCCGATCTTATAAGAATAACCATTTTGGAGTACAAACTTAAGTTTGTATTCCGCTTTGTTTTATAAATAGTGTTTTAAAACCGCTTGTTTTCTGCTTGCCGCGCCAGCAATGATTTTTTGCGCCGCTGCGATTTGTTGTTCAAACGCTGCAATTTGTGTGACTAGGGTTTGTTGGATTTTTAGGTCTGGGACGGGAATTTTTATTGCCTGCATATAATTCCACGATGTTCTCGGTAATTGTTGACCGCTTACGCCTCTTAACACTTCGTCATTAAATGGTTTTGACAAAAAATAATACGCATAAAACTTTGCCAGTTCCTGATTTTCAAAGCGAAAAACTAAAATATCGGTTGAGCAGATGCCATCAATTTCAGCCAAAATCACTAACACTTTTTGCGGATTGGTGTACGCCAAGACAAAATAATAGAGCTTGTCTTGTTCGATGCCGTGCAGATAGGCCAAAAAACGTTTATTGAGTTCAGCTTGTTGGTGTTCGGCGGAATACGCTTTAAAAAACTTTTGCGTGGCTAAGTTTCTAATGTCGCTGGATTTGTCGAAGTTATTTTGATAATCGACAAATAGTTCATGCGCCAATAAAGCCGCCGATGGTTCGCCATTTAATAGCGTTTCGTATTGCTCAAACGGGATGTTGATGTGGCCGCAATAGCGTTCGATAAAATGCCGGTCGTTATACACGTCGTCGCCGGCTTTTATGGGGTTAAACCAATCAGTCACGCGATTAAAATACTGTTCGGATTCGGGCGGTTGTTGATGTTTGCGGCGCAAAAATAAGATGACGGTATTGGTGCCGGTTTTGCCAAACGTGCCGCTACCCAGCTCGACTAACGCGACAATATCAAAGTGTTTTAACAAGATTTCGCGGCTGCCAATATGCGTTGCATCGGAATTTGACAGCACCGATGACGGGACAATAATGGCGGCAATGCCTTTGGGGGCGAGTAATTGCTTGGCGCGTTCGATAAAAAAACATTGGATGTTGCTTTGCTTTTTAGCGTCCATTGCGTCATTGAATAGCGTGTAATGTTCGCGTTGGCTTTTTGATAACGTGGTTAAAAAACCGTCAACGGCAAACGGGGGATTGGCGACTAAAATATCAATGGTTTCTTCATCGACTAACACGATTTTGCCGCTTATTTCTTGCTGGATGGTGTCCAACGCATCGCAATAAATCACGTTGATTTCATCTTGTCCGTACATAAACGCCGAAATTTTTGCGACTTTGGACAAACGATATTCTTTTTCAACGCCAAAAATGGCTTGATAGTATTTTTTGA
>JAUYEP010000046.1 GCA_030689765.1 Methylovulum sp. | reverse complement strand
TCGTACACGCGGTAGCTGACGGGCAGGCTGCGGCCTTGCGGGTCGGTGTAGATAAACGCGCCGAGGTTCAGGCCCTTGACGACGCGGTGATGCTTGCCAGACCAGAAATGCCCGACCAGTTCCTTATGCTGGCTATAGGGTTTGTCCAAGGTGCTGTCATCCACGTCCGGCGTCCCGCCAACCAAGTTCAATAGCTGTTTTGCCTCATTGAACAAGTCTTCTGGCCCGTAACTTTCCTGTAACAGAAAACGGTTCGCGCTGTCGTGGGAAACGTCCATCACCTCGGAAAGGCGGGTGCTTGATTTTGGTTCGCTCATCAAAAATCCCATATACATTGGCAAGGTGCAGCGTGCTGTCGGCGGGCGGGTGGTTTTTCTTATCATCCGTGAATCGTTCCTGTTAAAGGTATTGGCTATGGCATACACTAGCTTGTCCGTCAATGCGTAAGTCCTAAAGGAATAACCATTGGAATAATCATCTGATGTTTACTATACTCAGTGCCTTGCTAAATTCTATTGTAAATGAGGACGTGCGATGAAAAATTCCTATGTTTAATTTTAGTTGCCAGTTGCCAGTTGCCAGTTGCCAGCGCATCATGGCAGCCGTTTCCCAAAAGTAAACTCTTTTTTTACCCCGCTATTCAACGTAGTCCCGCTTTACCCTTCCGTCGATTCCGGCGATTTATTCACCTATTGCTATCCCTTAACACTGTCAGCTTGTCCGGCAACGGATAGCTGTGCGCGTTATTTTTTCAGCCGTATCGATTTTTACCCTCCATTACCAATGAGGTTTTATCCATGAAAACAATAAGTAAGCGTTACAACCCGCTTTATGCCGCCATGTTTGTAGCAGTATTGGGTGCGTCAACCAGCCCCACTTTGGCTTTAGCTGAAGCAGGTGCCAAGTCTATGTTTTCCGATGATGATGGCACGTCAGTCATGATGAATGAAGATGCTGATACTCCCAAAACTACAAGTTCACAACCTAAAACACGAGTATCCAATCGACGATCATCGCCATCAAGTAGTAGCTATGAGCCGGTAGCTGCAAGTCCTGCTAATTATGCGGGCATTCAATATTGGATCGATTTACAAGGAAGTAATGGTCGCAGTCAGCAAGTAACAAAAGACCATACTTTTCAAAGTGGTGACCGAATTAAGATGGGTATTAAAAGCAATACAGAAGGCTATTTGTATGTGTATAACCAAGACGATTCAGGAAAACTTATCCAGCTCTACCCTGCAAAAGGTCAGCTAGCGGGCGTAATTCAACCTAACACCACCGTTTATGTTCCGACTCACAAAGCTATTTATTTTGATAACAAACCAGGAAACGAAAAAGTAACTATTGCTCTCTCCAAACATCTTCTCCCCGACTTACATCAAAATAACTCAGAAATGGGGACGACCGCTTCTTACAGTGCCCAATCAAGCTATGGTGGATGCACTGGAGGTTCAGCTGGCAGTAAAGCTTTGGGGAGTGAAGATGATAATTTTGGCATTGATTGCATAAGAAGTAATCACAGTGCTGGTTCAAAATCCCTAATTTCCGAGGATGATAATGCTTCTCCTGAACCTGCTAGCTATTCAGTTGTACCCGCCTCCACATTGGATAAAGGCGATGTCTTATTTGTCGATTTGAATTTAAACCACCGTTAATCACAAAAAAAGGAAAAAACTATGAAAACAGTAAATTTTAAGATCATCTCATTAAGCGTTGCTGGCGTACTGATGTTAGGCGGTTGCTCAACCATACAAGAAGCTAGCTCGGCAATGGGTTCTACCGGCACAGGCGTACTTGCGGGTGTTGTTGCCGGAGCAGGTGCTGGCGTTGCCTGTGACAAACTGACCGGCGGCAAGAATACCGGTGCATGTGTTGCCGTTGGTATGGCGGTTGGCGCGGCAGTGGGCAAATGGGCTGCTGAGATGGACGAAGCGGCTGAAAAGGCTGTACCAGCAATGGATTGTAAGTCCATCAAAAAACGTATGGTTTATCCATCGACCGCAAGCCTACCAAGAGCTGAGTTAAAACTTGCATCAGACCATCCTTCTTTAGTGGTAAGTCCTGGCCAAAGCCTTAAGTTGCCGATCAAAATGAATTTGGCAACTCCAGGAAAAGCTGGGCAGGAGCAGGATGTAGCATTCAAAATTGTCACAACTTCTGGAAGCGATACTTATACCGGTAAAGTTATTACCAAGGAATGTGGCGGCGACTATTCATTGCCCGCTACGTTTCCAACCGATAAAGAAGGCGTTTACAACACGGAAATCAAACTTGTAGATGCTACTGACAACAAAAACATTATTGATGGCGGTTTGCTGCATATTTGTTACACCGTTGCCAGTAATGGCGTGAGTAAATGCCCTGCGTTTTAACTAAACCACTTTCAAGCTGCCTATTGGTAACCTGCTAATAATTAGCCGATACCAATAGGCTTTCCATCAGCCTTTATTCGTTAATGTTATTTGGGGATCAAAGCTTCCTTATCACAATCAAGGAGGACAGTATATGGAGCAGTATTGCTTGTGCGTAACCCTATAACCATAAAAATAATGTGAAATGGAATGCTCTGTTGAAAATTATGACTGAATACATTTTTAACACAATTAACATTCATGGAGAAACCATGCTAAACCTATTTGAAAAACTCATTAACAAAACAACCGTCGTGTCGCTTATGCGCCTTTCTTTGTTTGGTGGTCTGATACTTCTGTCTGGCTGCGCTACGATGGGTTCAAAGATGGCACTGGATATAGCTAAGGAGGAAGAGGCTAAAGGCTGTGAAGCGACTTATCCTGGTGACGGTGCTAAAAAAGTAGAGCTGGACGATTGCAAGCGGATTTCTAGGTTGATTAAAAAAGCCGGTGTACCTGAAGGTTTCGTTGGCTATGACAAATCGGGGCGACTTAAGCTCAAGGGTTCTTATCTTAACGAAGAGCAAGTGAATAAGGCCTATATGGTTGCACTCACAGCCGTAGGTGCTAGCGGTCTTGAAATATCGCCAGTGACACCTAGGGAGCTGCAAGAAATAAAAATGGTTAAATCGTTCACGCCACAACCTGATACAGGAAGAAAAGGGAATAAATATGCGCTGTTGATTGGTGTATCGAAATTTCAAAATCTACCACCAAAAAAAAATATTGAGGCAGCTGACGATGATGCAAAAGCTTTAAAAGAAACGTTGAGAAAAAATGGATTTAAAGAAGAGAACATCGTAGTGCTAACTGACGATCTGGCAACTAAAAGCAATATCGTAAATGAAATTCGTAATCTACAAGCCAAAACAACCCCTGGCGATTCCGTGGTATTTTTTATCAGTACGCATGGCCTGCCTCCCAATGCTTATGGAAAAATGGGGGTAATTCCATACGATATGGATACTATTAAAGGTTACAGTCAGGCGACAGCAGACAAAATCAGCAAAGAGGAAAAAGGCGATCCTGAATTTATAGCTTTAGTAAATAAACGCATAGCAGCACTCAAATCAGCCATTTCATTTGATGACTTACAAGATTTTTTCACGAACATAAACTCGAATAAGTTTGTTGCTATCTTAGATACCTGTTACAGCGGTGCGGCACTAGGTGCTTTAACTTATCCTGTTGGCGGAAATCAATATGTTGAACGCGAAAAAAATTATTCACTTAGGAATGAGCATAAATTAATTTCGACACTAAGGCGATTGCTGAGATAAATTTAGCCAAAAATAAGACTGTCTAAGCCCGAAAATGATTGAACCCTATTCGAAAGAAATTGAAGAACAAATGCAAGGATTGCAT
>JAUYEP010000012.1 GCA_030689765.1 Methylovulum sp. | reverse complement strand
GCCGTCCCTGAAAAGACGGCTTTAGTAATTGACTAAGTTATTTTATGCACATTCCTTAACGAAAAAAGTAACCGGCCCGACGCAGTCGGGTCTGGATAGAACGAGGGGTTATTAGGCCATAAACGGTACTTTAATAAAAGCTGTTAGAACGTAACAACTTTATCTGCCCATTCAACCATATTGAGGCAATCAATCATTGTTGAAATCGGGCAAACTTCGGATTCGCTTTGGTTACGACCTTTGATGCAGGTTCCACAAGCGAGGATGATGCCTTGGTTGTCAGCGAAATCATGAAGTTGTTGTTTTACATTGTACTTTTCGTGAGTGATGTTCTCAGCTTCTACCCCTGCGCTCATCAAAAACAGCTTGACCTCATGTCCTTGCTTAAGCGCGGTATTAGCGAATCGGACGCCGTTCCAGGCCTTTTCTGGTTCGTTTGTTTCAAGGATGATTCCAATTTTCATTCGTTTAACTCCTTTGGAGGGTGGAAGGGAAATCTTGAATATTGAGCCTAACGTTACAAGCCACAGCAAAAAAACGACAAATGGATCAGCCGCTACCAAAGCAAAGCCGCCGATTGCAGCCAGTGCCCGCTACGCACACAGTGTCTGGCCGAAAAAGCGACCACCCGGCAAATCAGCCGCTGGGAACATGAAGCGGTGGCCGAACGCCATCAGCAACGCATGCAACAGAACCCCAACCGCATGAAACAACGCGGGGCCCTGGCTGAACATCCTTTTGGCACTCTCAAGCACCGAGCCGGCATGCACCATTTCTTGATGCGCGGACTGGAAAAATGCCGCGGTGAGTTTAGCCTGATGGCCATGACTTACAACTTTACCCGGGTGCTGAACATTCTCGGGGTTGATGCGCTTAGGGATTATTGCGCCCGGCGTTCGGATAATTCGGTAAAAACTGTTAAATATGCGTAAAAAACACGGCGGTAAACGCTTTTTTCAATAAAAATTGGCTGGCTTAGCAATATTTAGTGTGTTTTTTAGAAAATGTTGCTAAAAATCGCTTTACAGGCTCTTTGGATTTTGGATACTTTCATGGTCTCTTACGGTAAGTCAGCTATAGTAACGACTTCAAAAAAAGAGCGGAAACCCTCAAAATACGACCTTTAAACTTAACAAAAACCCCTAACCAGAGGCATACCCACGATGAAGAAGCATAACTACCGCACTAAAAAAATCAATGAAATAAACTGGCTGGAACTTGGCCAACAACTGGGCGGAGAAGCCGTGACTTTTGCCGTTGACGTGGCGAAAGAACAGCAATACGCCCAGTTGACCACTAACGACCAAAGCATATCAATATTATTAACTGATGTTACGCAGCCCTTAAGTTTTGC
>JAUYEP010000004.1 GCA_030689765.1 Methylovulum sp. | reverse complement strand
GCTTGAAGCAGTGTTCTAGGTTGTTTGAGACGTTTATAGTTCCCACGCTCTGGCGTGGGAACTCATCCGGCGACGCTCCAGCGTTGCGCGACGCTGGAGCGTCGCCGGCGGCATTCCCACGCTGGAGCGTGGGAACGATGTCAAGGCTATTTGATGCGTAGGTTGGGTTAGCGGCTTTATCGCGTAACCCAACATTAGGCGCTTCGGTGTGTTGGGTTACGCTATCGCTAACCCAACCTACGACGTTTTGTTGTTGGCGAATCAGCGGGTTTTCGGTGAAATCCCATGAGGTTTCGTAATTGTCCCAGTCAGTTTTTGCAATATCAATTAACTGACTTGAAAAATTGTAAAATTGATTAACTTTAATGATGGGCAGTTTAGCAATAATTCCTTGGTCAAAATTAAGAGTTTGAGATAAACAACCGACTAGATATTCAGAAACTTTTGAATTCAAAAATGCAAGATTAAAAAATAAATCGGATGAACTTTCGTTAAATAATTTCATACCAGCATTACTGAAAATGTGTCCTTGCGGAGAAAACCTCACCGATAATTTTCCCGATGTTATTGCTGTCCAAGTTATTCCTTCTTTGAAATACATCGAAATACTTTTAATTGTTCTGGTTGGTGAACCGTATAACGAAGCAGCATAATCGAGCAAATCTTTTCCATTATTTTCCCAATTAACAAGAAATTCATTGTTCCCATACCATTTTCTGTAGTTCCCGCCTTTATCATACGGAAACCATTTTTTGTTACTGTTATTAGCATCTACCGCATTTTTAGCGTTCAATCCAATTTTAGAAAATGGTACTTCATGCCATATTCTGACGAATCTTTTATCATCACTACTTGCCATTCCTTGTCTAGGTTTTGCTAAATCTTCTAGTTTTGAAGAAGTAGTAAATATATTTCTAACTTTATCACTCACCCAATAAGCCACAGGACTACCTGAAATTTTCTTGAAATCCTCTTGAACGGTTTTATCAAAACGATTTTGACCAGAAAGCAAAGCGGTTTGTTTTTGTTCTTCGTTGCCATCGACTAAACGAAAAAACGCAGGTTTGTAACCGCTAAAATAATTACCATGAAAAACAAACGCGGTGGTTTGTACGACTTCGCCCGAAATTTCGCTAAACGCTCTCGCGCCTAAATGCGCCATTGTGTTGAGCGTTTTCTGGCTCAATAACTTTTCCCGCATGGCTTCATAAGACGATAAAAACATCCAGCTTTGCATGGTGACTTGAGCATTAAAACCAGACGCTTTGCACCAACCAAAACCGCGCTCGATAAACATGGCAAACAAATCGGCTTTGCTATCGGGAAAGTGTTTTTTTGCAAAGTCTTTTAACGCGCCGTTCATGCCTTTGCCACCCATATACGGCGGATTGGCGACAACGGCATCGAATTTCATCGCTAAAATGTGGGCTTGCGCCACGAGTGGCAATAAAGTCATTGCCGTCGGTTTCTGCATTATGTCGCCATGCTCACTCAGCTCTCGTAATCGGTTAGTCAGCTTCAGCAAATATTCGGCTTGGTCGTGTGGTACTTGAATCAATGAACCCAAGGTTTTCGCCTGCTCGAACAAGACCAAGATAGCCCGTAGCTGCTTGAACTCGATATCGTCAACCGTATCAGCCAAATTGCTTTGCACGTCGTCGAAGATGGATGCCATGCTGCCGCGTTTAGCCTCCTGATTTAATGCCAGCTTGCGCCACAGGTCGGGCAGATCGAGATTTTGGGTGGATTGAATCGCCAACACATTCAGTTTGATGTCACGGGTAAAAATACGCCGATCATCTTCTCTGGCTTTCATCATTAAGGCAAAGCCCGCTAACTGCGCGGCACGGTCGTCTATATCCAAGCCATACAGGTTGTTTTCCAGTATCAGCTTGGGAATGTCCCGACTGCGATAGCCCCGTTCTTCATACATGGCTTTGAGGATGTCGTAGGCTTCGACCAAGATATGCCCACTGCCACAGGCGGGGTCTAGGATTTTGATGGTTTCTGGTTCGATACTGGTCGGTGTGATCGCGGCTAAAGCGCCGGTTACCGCTGCTTCTTGTTCGGCTGGGGTTATGTAATAGTCCATCTTGGCTTTTAAAGCCGAATCTGGATAGGTCATTAACCATTGTCTTCCGACCGAGTTTTGCACCAGATATTTGACTATCCAGTTGGGCGTGAAGAGTTGGGTAGCGGCGGGTATATCTTCACTTTTGACCACTTTGCCAATCACTTGGTCTTTCTTTTCGGAGATATAAAACTGGTACAGCCAGCCGATAATTTCGACCTGTTGCCAATCTTCTTCAGGAATGTCATCGACCAGTCCGCGCAGGATGGAATCGGTTCGGGTTAAGTTATCGGGCAGTAATAATTCGGTTTCATCATCGAGGGCTTCAAACAAAAACGGCATGGCTTGATGCAGTTGATGACATTGCCCTAGCAGCAAGGTGCGATAAAGTTCTTCGTCTTTGTTGCCTGCCAGTTTTAGTTCGATGATGTGGTTGCGATCTAATCCCAAGGCTTCCGCTACGTCTTGGGCATGGTCGAGGATTTCAAAACTATTAGCCTTGTCGGGATGCGACAGCACCCGCAAGCCATGTTCCAGATAATCGCCTTTTAATTCCATAAAGCGCAGGGCGCACAGGCGGTTAAACCACGTGTAAGCCATTTGTTCTACCAAGGCAGTAAAACCCAGTTGTTCAGCACGAACAACCAAACGCTTGCGGCCGGTCAGTAATGCTGCATCAAAACTGTTACCATCAATCTGCATCACCGCACCAGAAAACGTCGGCTCGCTAACGTTGAGTGCATTGCCTTTGCTGTAAATACCGAACTGATTAAGCCGCTTGCCGACCGCTTCCATGAATTCACGGCGGGCTTGGGGGGCGTATTTTTTGATATTATTGGTGTTCATTCGGGTTTTTACCCATCCATTGGGTTGATTAACGTTAAACCTGAAATCCAGTCGAAATCCTTGGTGTTTCGGGTTGCCAGTGTCAATTCATGATCTATGGCAGTGGCGGCAATTAAGGCATCATCCAGCAACATTTTTCGTTGTTGACGAAGTGTAATTGCCCGTTCGCATTGCCTGAAAGTCAATGATATTTCACGCATCGGCGATAAAACGGCAGCAATGGCTTGAGCTTGTTCCGATGAAAGATTCCAATAACCTAACACCTCAACTTTGCTAATAATGGAATAGGCCGGTTGAATCGTCAGTATCCATTGTCTTAAAGCATCGTGTTCCTTCTGAACCGAGTAAATCAGTAAGTTGCTATCCAATAAAATCATTCTTCTCGTCCTGGCAAGGGGCGATCTTTTCGAATTTCACGTTGCCATGCGGCAGGGTCGCTAATATCGGCAAATGCTTGTGTCCCTAAGGCGGCCTCAAATGCTTCGCTTAATGCTTGGTGCTGTGTGATTTGGTTTTCGAGAATATGGCATTCATTTTTTGGTAACAGCTCTAAAAAGCTAATCACGCGGTCGTAAATACTATCAGCTAGTTCAAGTCGAATGGTTTTCATGGTGTCTCTTTGTTATGTTAATTAATGACAGGGCTATTTGATCCTAACCCGATCACCATCCCTAACGGCAGTGAGCAATTTATCGCGTAGCTGTTTGATGTAGTGTTCCACTTGGTCTTCCGTTTCAATAAAGGTGTTGTCTGTCTGTCCCGCCATAATGTCGGCGTGACTAATGGTGACGGTTCGTTTAGGCGTAGGAACGACCACTGCGGTTTCTGCTATTTTGTTACTGGTGTCTTGTTTACGTTGGGCTTCAATATGGCGATTGATTAGCTCATAGGCATCGTCTTCATAACTGAGCATGTCCGTTTGCTCACTGGTCAGTTGAGCAATGGCGTCGGTGTGTTCAATGCGCTTTTTACACTGTTGTAAGGGATGCAGGGCTTTGTTTTGTAAATCAGATGGCGCACTGGCTTCTGTTAGAGCTGACTGCACCCGTTCAATACATCCATTGAGCTGTGCCTGAGCAACTTGGCGTTTAGTTTGCACCAACTGGCTATTGATTTTCTGAACTTGATCAATTAACGGATTGATAGACTTAAGCTGGTCATACGGTGCTGCCAGTCGATAAATGCGCTCTAATTCGTCCAAGGCTTGTTTGGCAGATAGGTCTTTTTCCAGCGTTGGGCGGTTGGCTTTAAATTGTTCATTCAGGGCTTTACTTAGGGCTTGCCAGGTCTGAAATTGGCTGTTGTAAAAGTCGTCTAGGTCTTCAAAATGTTCAGCAAAGTCTTCTAGTGCGTTAGTTTCTTTAATTAAGCGTTGAATCAGGCTAAAACTATTGCTTTGTCCAAGCAATCCGGCAACTAAAGCCAAGCCTAATTCAATGGCTTGTTTACCCGGAAAATGACCGGTCTGAGCTTTATGACTGAACGCGCTTAAGAGTTCTTGCCATTTTTTAAGTTCTTGATGGATTAGCTCGGACAATTCTTTTTCACCTGAGCCGGTGAAGGTTTTATTGAAGAGTTTTTTAACCAGACTCGCCGCTTTTTTGAGCTGATATTCATCGTGCTGACGGATTTTTTGGACGCGGATTTCCCCCCGTTTACGGGCACTGGTAAAGGGTTCATAAGCTTTTTTAAGCGGTAAATCGCCGTTTAAGGTAAAGCTGATTTTACCTGC